>JBBQPP010000082.1:0-11265 GCA_038217255.1 Bacteroidales bacterium
ATTACCACCGCGGAGTTGATAAGCCAGGTTTTCGGCCATCGAAGTGAGGATGCTCCTCATTTTTTGAACATCGGTTGAATCTTTTTCAAAAGTGCGTTCCATTGAAATTGATTTTCGTTCATTCCACGCCACAACAGGTGAATTGTCAATTCCCTGAGCTTTTTTCCACAGCGAAATGCCATTTTTCCCCATTACACTTTCCATCAGTTCAACCGGCATTTCCTGCACGGTTTTCACCTTTTCAATTCCCATACTCCGCAATAAGTGGTAAGTTTGAGTACCAACCATCGGGATTTTCTTTACCGATAGCGGCGACAAAAAACTCTTTTCCAAACCATCGGGTATGTTTATAAAATTATTTGGTTTAGCCTCCGAAGTACCAACTTTCGAAACCGTTTTGTTGATTGAAAGTCCAAACGAAATGGGCAGCATGGTTTCCTTAATAATTTTTTCGCGGAGTTCTTTTGCCCACTGGTAGGTTCCAAAGAATTTATCCATTCCGGTTACGTCAACATAAAATTCATCGATTGACGATTTTTCAAAAAGCGGCGATTGTTCTTTGATAATATCAGTTACCATATCAGAAAATTTTGAGTATACACTACTGTTACCACGAATGACAATTGCATCGGGACATAAAACCCTCGCCATTTTCATTGGCATTCCGGAATGGATTCCAAATTGCCGGGTTTCATAACTGCACGAGGCAACTACTCCCCTATCGCCAGTACCGCCAATAAGCACCGGAAACTGTTTCAACCTCCTGTCCAACAACCTTTCGCACGAAACAAAAAAGGTATCTAAATCGAGATGTACAATATGTCTATTCATAAAATGACAATATTATCGTCAATTTTTTGTTGATAATATAGTCAATTTGTAGTATGTTTGTGTTTGGATAACAAGATTTTTTTGATTTTTGAATTTCATTTTTACACCGTCACTTTAGGGCGGTGATAAAAAAAACAAAACAAACAGGCTAAAGCATGGTACAAAAAACGATAATTATGAACTTTGCAGAGAATTTAAAATTTTTAAGAACAAGAAAGAAAAAATCGCAGACTGATTTGGCTGTCGAACTCGAAATTACCAGAACAACTCTTTCAGGTTATGAAAGAAATGTACAACCGCCATTTATGGTTTTAATTAAAATTGCGGAATATTTCAATGTTTCGCTTGATGCTCTTATAAAATACAAACTCGATATACTTTCAGAGTTTCAACTTTCGCAAATTGAAAAAGGTTTTGATGTTGATGTAACCGGTAATAAACTGCGCTTGCTCACAATTTCCGTTGATAGCAAAGGAAAAGAAAACATTGAAATGGTGCCGGTAAAAGCACAGGCCGGATATATGAACAGTTACGGCGATTTGGAATTTGTAGCTAAACTTCCAAAATTCCAGTTGCCATTTTTACCTGAGAATAAAACATACAGGACATTTCAGATAAAAGGAGATTCGATGCTGCCAATTACTGAGAATTCATGGGTAACCTGTTCGTATATGGAAAACTGGGAAAATATAAAAGATGGAAAAGCCTGTATTATTGTAACAAGAAACGAAGGGATTGTTTTTAAAGTGGTTTACAATCGGTTAAATGATGGCATTCTGTTACTTGTTTCATCGAACCGGAATTATACCCCTTATGAAATTCAAATTTCACAGGTTTTGGAAATCTGGCAATTTGAAACCTGGAACAGTTTTGAAATTGATACATAAAAAATGGGACTCTCTGTTTTCAAGAAAGTCCCATTCATTATGAATATCTGTATATCAGTAAATTAATCCTCCATATCGTCGATAACCCTGATTTTTTCTTTTAGCGATTCAATTTTCTGACGGGTATCTTCAATTTTCTTGTTAACATCTTCGATCAAAGCTTTGGCATTTTTCGACATTGTAAAAAATCCAATATTATTTTCAAGCAATACCAAATCGTTTTCCATTTGTTTCAATTTGCTCATATACTTTTCGCGTTCCATCCGCATTTTACTTTGTCCGCGCGATGATTCAGAGAAGGTTGACATTTTCGTTTTGAATTTAAGCATGTTACGCTTATCTTCATTAATGTTCAATTGGTCGAAAAGCTTCCCAATTTCTTCCCTGAATTTATTTTGAAGTGCATCTTTCTTTTTAAATGGTACATGACCGATTTCTGTCCAGCGGCGTTGGATATCCTTAAGTATATTCAGGTTCTCGGATACATCTCCTGTTGATTTAAAATTCTCCAGCTCCGTAATTAACCCCTCTTTTAGTTTAAGGTTTTCAATTTGCCCGGAATCAACATCTGAAAAGTGCTCTGATTTTTTATCAAAGAAATGATCACATGCAGCCCTGAAACGCTTCCAAATAATATCAGAATGTTTCCGGGGAATTGGGCCAATTTCTTTCCATTGCTTTTGAATATTAATGAAATCCTGCGTGGCTTTTTTCCAATCGGTATTATCCATCAATGACTCGGCTTGCACACACAAATCAATTTTTTGCTGTAGATTATTCTGTTGAATCTCTTTGTTCTTTGAATAAAACTCACGCTTTTTATTAAAAAATGAGTCACATGCGGTCCTAAACCGATCGTAAATCCTGTTATTGTCTTTTTTAGGAGCGAAGCCAATTGTTCTCCAAATTTTCTGAAGTTCAACAAGTTCTTTTGATTTTGAATCCCAGTCCCTGTAATTTTCTATTTCAGCATCACATATTTCTTCAACTTTTTCACAAAGGGCAGTTTTGGCCTCAAAATTTTTCTTTTGTTCCTCTTTTTTTGACTCAAAAAACTCCTGGTGCTTTTTGTTGATTATTGAAGTAATATGTTTAAACCTTTCCCAAATATCGTCTTTGTTTTCGCGTGGAACCGGGCCAATTTCGCGCCATTGTTCATGGTATTTTTGAAGTGTATTAAATGCTTTTAAAATTGATGGTTCAACCATCAATTCTTCAGCCTGTTCACAAAGTTCAATTTTTAATTCGAGGTTCTTTTTTAAATCGAGGTCGCGGAGTTCGCGGTTTATTTTAATGTAATCATAAAAATTTTCAACATGAAAATGATAAGTATCCCACAAATTCTTCATTTTCGATTGTGGTACGAGTCCAATTTCTCTCCAATCGCGTTGCAAATCACGAAATTCGTTGAAAGTTCTGTTTATCGATTCCTCATTATTAATAAGCCCTTTTATTCTTTCAATAATCTCGAACTTCTTTGCAAGGTTATCATCTTTCTCCGAATCAAGTTGTCTGTTGTGTTCTTTGCGAAGATGGCCAAATCTTTTTAATTGTTCCCTAATGTCGTTTTCGTAGGGGTCTTCTTCTGCCACAAATTCTTCTTCAACACCACCTTCTTCAATAAAAGCGGCACGTGCAAGTTCAACACTCTCGTTTCGTTGCTTGTAGTAAACCGATTTTATTACTTCTACCTCTGTTTTAATATCGTTGTCATCAGCAGTGTCTATTAAATCACGCAGTGCATTTACAAGCTCAATCTGCGTATATTTTGAATAATCTATTCTTTCTTTTTTATCTTCCTGGGGCAATTCTGCATCTTCTTTGTTGAGTTCCTTTTCAACTTCAACCTTTTTATCTTTTTTAGTTTTTATGGGGGCTACTACTTCTTCAGCAACTTCCGGTTCTTCAGCTTTTTCTGAAACTTCAACTTCGACTTCTTTTACTTCAACTGGCTGCTCTTCAGTTTTTTCTGAAGTTACAGTTTCAACTTCTTTTGTTTCAGCTGGCTGCTCTTCAGTTTTTTCCGAACCTTCAGTTTCAACTTTCTTTGTTTCTACTGGCTGTTCTTCTATTTTTTCAGTTACCGGCTCTTCGGATGCGGGAGCCTCTTTTTTTACTTCAGTTGGTTCAGTTGATTCTTCAACATTTTCAGCAACTGGTTCAGACCCTTTTACTTCTTCTACTTCGTCAGTTAGTTTTTCAACGTTTTCTTTAACTGCTTTTTCTTTGTTTGCAACCTTCTTTTCCTCAGGTTTTCCTGCTTTTTCGGTACTTTCATCAGCAGTTTCAATAGTCGAATCAACTGACTCGGGAATCTCAGAATCAACAATTATTTCTGATTTCTCAAGTTCAGGATTTTCAGTTTTTTCCAACTCTTTCGAGTTTTCAAGATCTTTGGATACCATTTTAATTCAATTTATACCATTAACTTATGGTGTGCGTATTTTTATGTCGCTACGAAAATAGATATTACGCCCTAATAGTCAAAGTTTTTAGGATAAAATATAAAAGGAAATGCAATATTGATTAAGCAAAAAACCAATTAAACTGGTTGATTTACCTAACTTACCTTTAACCATTTTTGACTTGCAATTGATTTAATGAAGCAGAGTATTTGTATTAAAATTTGAGATATGTTTTGAAACCATGTTGAATAACATCTATAACTTATTCATATACAACATTAAAACTAACATTTGCTATTTTTCTTTAACTTCAATTTAATTAAATTGCCAAACTTTTCAGGATGAAAATTTGTATTACAAAAATCAATAAAACCAATAAACAATGGGATAAGTATTTTCTTTTTAAGCAATCAGAACTCGTGCAGGAGCCAAATGGCAGAAGCAATTTTAAGAAGTTTCGACAAAAATTTGGAGATTTATTCGGCAGGAATTAAACCAACGGATCATATCAGCCCGGTAGCAATTGAGGTGCTGGCAGATATTGGGATTAAACTGGAGCCTAATGTTCCAGAACCTTACTCAAAATTTGACCATTTAGAATTTGATTACCTGATTACAGTTGGCGATGGGACAGTTGAAACTTTGACAGTACCACCAACAATTAAATTCAAACGAAAAATGCACCTCGGTTTTAAAAACCCCTATAAACACTTTAAAGACAAAAATGAGCTTACTGAAAAGTGCTGTGAAATCAGGGATGAAATTTATACTGAACTGGATTATTTTTATCACCGAATCATAAAAAAAGAGGAGTAATACCGCTCTTTTTCATTTTTATCCTTTTACAATTGCTTCAATTTCATCAGGATTTATAGGTATCCTCTCCCCTATTATTTTACTTCCGGTTTCGGTAACTAAAATATCATCTTCCAATCGGATTCCACCAAAATTTCGATATTCATTTACCTTATCAAAGTTGATAAAATCAGCATTTATTTTTTCGTTTTTCCATTTGTCGATCAATGCCGGGATAAAATAAATGCCTGGTTCATTTGTAATTACAAAACCTTGTTGAAGTTTTCGGCCAAGCCTCAAATAAGCAGTCCCAAACTGATCGACAGGGCGTATTTCATCATCATAACCCACATAAATCTGTCCGAGATCTTCCATGTCATGCACATCAAGTCCCATCATGTGGCCAAGCCCGTGTGGAAAAAACATGGCATGTGCGCCATTTCTCACGGCTTCTTTTACATCTCCTTTCATTAAACCAAGCTCTTTTAAACCCGATGCTATTACTTCAGCAACAGCCAAATGTACAGATAAATAGGTAACTCCTGGTTTTGTCAAGGCTGTTCCGTGATTATTTGCAGCAAGCACAATTTCATAAATTTCACGTTGTTTTTGAGTGAATCTGCCACCAACGGGAACAGTTCGTGTAAAATCGGATGCATAATGTAACAAAGATTCTGCACCTGCATCTGTTAACATTAAATTCCCCTCTTTTAATATTTTTGAATGGTCGTGATTGTGCAGCGTTTCGCCGTTTTGCGACAGGATAATTGGAAAAGAAGTCGATCCTCCACCAGCAAGCGCAATCCCTTCGATTGTTCCTGCTATTTTTTGTTCCCAAACACCCGGTTGTGCCATTTTCATTGCTGTAACATGCATTTGATAACCGGTTGCACAAGCTTTTTCAATTTCAGCAATTTCAGCAGGTTCTTTAATTGAACGGATATCGACAACAGCTTTAATCAATTGAACAGAAGCATTTTCCTGAAGTTGTTGAATTGGGATGCCAATCAACTTTTCAAGCGTAATTTTATTATCGCCACGGTATGGAGGTAAATAATGTACTATTCTTCCTTTTTTTAAAGCATCTGAAAGAAATTCAAAAAGTTTAGAATAACCTGTACATTTTTCGATACCCACTTTTGAAGCATTCTCTTTCAATGGCACCTGAGGCCCCATCCAGATAATGTCGGCAATATCAAAATCATCGCCAAACAAATAATCTTCGCCGCTATCAAAATCAATTACTCCGGCCAGCCCCTGAAAATCGAGCCCAAAGAAATATAAAAACGAACTGTCCTGCCTAAAATGATAGAAATTATCGGTATAATTCATTGGCGAATCAATGTTTCCAAGGAAAAGGCCAAGTCCTTTCAATCCTCTATTTTTTAGTGCTTTGCGTCGGTTTGTGTATGTATTTTTTTCAAACATATTGTTTTAAATTAACATGATTTATGTAATAATTTACTAATGTAATACTTATCTTTTTCTGTTAAAAGGAAATCAAAATTATTGTATAATTGTATCATTAAGTTTCAAAAAAGATTAAAAATACCATGGGTAATTTATTATTGAATTATTTGAAAGAAAGAGACGCAGCCAGAGAGGCCTTAAAAAGTATATCAAATTTGGGTGGTACTTTAATTACCATTTCCCGTGAAGCTGGTTGTGATGCAGTAGGTTTGGCAGAACTAATTGCCGCCCGGTTTAATTCCAAACAACCTAAAACAAAATGGAAAGTAATCAGCAAGGAAATTTATCAGGAAACCGCTGAAGAATTGCAAATGGATCCAAAAGAAGTGTTTAAAATATTACATAAATCAGAAAAATTTGCTTTTGAAAAAGTGTTAAAGGCTTTTGGCGATAAACATTATGTAAGCGAAACCAAGATTGAAAAAACCATAAAAGAAGTCATTTTACATAACGCAATTGATGGCCACTGCATAATGGTAGGGCGGGCCGTGCACATTATTGCCAAAGAAATAAAAAAGGCGCTTAATATTCGGCTGGTTGCTCCTCTTCATTATAGGGTAAGTTTAATTATGGAAAATAATCATTTGAATAAAGAAGAGGCAATAGAGTATATACGAAAGGTTGATATGGAAAGAAAGGCTTACAGAAAAGTATTACTTAAGGATAATCCGCAATTTAAATTATTCAATATTACTTTTGACAGGTCTGCATTTACCGATGAAGAGATAGTTGATATCATTGAATTTAGCGCTATGAAAAAGGGTCTATTGCTATAATTCAAAAATGTGGTTTCTGTTTATAATAATTGGGACCCGGTAATTCTCTATCCGCTGTTATACGTTTTATAACATAAAACCTGCTTTCAATATTTGTCGTAAAATAAGATAAAACAAAAGTCATGAGCAATCTATTACTGTCATACCTAAACAAAAGAATGTCGGAACCCGAGACTGATAAAAAAAACAAAAATTCAATTGCAGGCCCTGTAATTACCATTTCCCGCGAAGTTGGTTGCAACGGTGTAAAACTGGCAAATCAAATTATTGAACGTTTAAATTCCAAAAATCCGGATACGCACTGGAAAGTTATTAGCAAGGAAGTTTTTCATCAAAGTGCCAAAGAATTAAAAATGCACCCCGATGAAGTTAGAAAGACTTTGCATCAAACCGAGAGATTTACATTTGACGATATTTTAAAGGCGTTTGGTGATAAAAATTATAAAACCGATATAACCATTAGAAAAACAATGAAAAGGGTTATCCTTCAAATTGCGAATGATGGGTTTTGCATAATCGTTGGACGTGCCGGGCACATAATAGCTGAAGGCTTAAAAAACTCACTTCACATTCGACTTATCGCCCCAATGGAATATCGAATTAATACAATTATTCAAAACAAGAGCTTTAATCGTGAAGAATCAATTGGTTTTATAGAAAGGGTCGAAAAGAAAAGGACTCAATTTAGAAAATCGATTTTGAAAGATGATCCATCGCACGAAATGTTTGACATAACTATTAACAGGGCAGCATTTAGTGATGAAGAAATTATTGAACTGATTGAATTTGCAGGGATAAAGAAGAATTTATTTCACCATTAATCGATGTTACACAAAACGTCTATTAAAAAAATCACCAGTCTAATCAATTAAACCGGTGATTTTTTATTTTAAATCGAATTCAAACTATCCTGTAATTTTCTCAGGCAAACCTTTTACATTAACAGGTTTTAAACTGTCGGGTTTAATTTCGAACATATCGTTTGGGGTGAGCCCACATTCCTCAATCATTTGAATGCAATACTCAAGCTTACCCAAATCGTTTCCTGTGTTGTTTGTGCCAAACGAAAACTTCACCCCAGCTTCTTTTGCCATTTTTATCATTTCTGCCTTTGGTACTTTGTAGCGGGCATTAATTTCGAGGGCTATATTATTATCTGCCAGTACTTTTATAACTTTTTCCATTCTTTCTTTTGTCCACAAAGCATCATATTCTTCCATCAACTGGGCAGGTAAAACAGTAGGATTTACATAAATATCGACAGGTTCCTGCGAAAAAATGGCCTCAATTTTACCCACCAAATCATCCATAAATTGCTGTTTATCATCAACCCAAACTTCTTCGGGAATCCAAATGCGGTTGCGACGGCCTTTTGAGTCAGTAAAAGTCATAGCATCGGTAAATACATAATCGAATTTTGCCACTGCTTCGGGCGAAAACAAAGTTACCCATTCACGTCCCTCGGCTTGCATTCCTTTGAAAGTCGGACTTCCTTTAACCACATCCATATATGCATAAAGTGATGAATCATTTGTAACCGGGAAATGTAAACCACAGTTTGGCGCAACGCCATAATTTATGCCCAGTTTTTGCGAATTCTGTATAATGCTGTCAATGGTTAAAGTTCCTTTTAAATGAACATGGTAATCAACGAGTGGAAAACCCGATTTCATGAGTTTTGTTGCTGTTACATCCCAGTTCTCGTCAAAAGGTTTTAACTTTTCACCCTTGGGTAAATTTTTAACTTTAATATTCCGGTAGTATGTTGTACTTCCCGGGTCGTGAGCCTGCAATGCAAAAGTACCTTTACCTAATTTACATTCTTCGCCACCTTCCCAACGCCAGGGATTTTCGGGTTGAATGTAATCGTTAACCTTCACATCGTTAACAAAAATCTCAACATGATTTTCAACCACTTTAATTCGCATTTTAAACCATTCGTTGTCGGATGCAAGTGGATAGTATATGTTACGTACATTGTAAATACTTGCAGTTTTTCTGAGTTCCGGATTTTTTTCTGATCCGCGGTATGTATTGTTCACCTGAATTTCGTAGCCTTGCGAAGGCCAGCCATCCGCCTGATATTTAGTGCAAATAAAAATGCCTGAATTTGAGTGTGCCAAAGCTTTAATTTCTGCTTCAAATTCAAAGTTTTCGAAATCACCTTCATAAAAAAGGTGGCCGCGTTCGCCCGAACATTTAATTGTACCATTTTCAACAACAAAGCTTTCCGGATTTTCAGCAGTTTTTTTCCAGCCATCAAGATTTTCGCCGTTAAAAATGGTTTGCCATTCGGTGTTGATTGTTTTTGGCTGGCACGAAATCAACATCGAAATAGCTGCCAACAGAAAAATAGAAAAAATTTGTTTCATAATTATCAGGTTTAGAATTTATAATTGATTCAAAACTAAGGAAATTTATTGAGAACTTTCAAATTTATTTTGTGGGTTGTCGGCTTTAAAACTGAAAAACATAATTGTTACAACTATCGCCGCCAACCCGAAAATGGCAATACTGTAACTGCCCAATTTTGTAGCCGAAAGACTAAATAAGGTTGGACCGAGCGCACTGGCAAAAACAATGATTGCCATAACAAACCCGGTTATTTTCCCCAAATTCTCCCTTCCATAGAAACGGGGCCAGGTTACCGCCATTAAAACATTGTATAATCCGCTTGCCAGACCGTTTCCCACGATATATCCGTAATAAAAAACTCCATCGTTTAAAAAAGCAAGACTCGATAAAGCTAAAATCTGGCCAACCAACATAATTATCAATAATATTTTCAATCTGATTTTATCGCTGATATAACCACCAATTAATGACACAATAACTGAAATTACAGATACCGGGATAAATACAGCCAGCGCTTTTTCACGATCCATTCCGGCATGTTCAAAAATAGACACAAGGTGAAATGTAAAACCTGTTATATAAAGAGCGTACATGGCAAGTGGAATGGAAAACAGCCAAAAAGTGAATGTTTTGCGGGCTTCGAATAATGTGAATTGCTTGAATGGTTTTATTATTACATTTTTTTCCTTATTTCCATGAATTTCACCATCGGGTACCATTCCTAAATCTTCGGGATTATCGCGATAAAAAAAGAAAACAAACAGGGTAAAAAACACACCTATTCCAATTGCCATAATTATCCAGGCCCAACGCCACGAAGTTTCCTGAATAAATGTATCGAAAGTCAGCGGAGCCATTGAAAATCCAAAAGCTACAAAGACCGAAGAAATTCCGTTTACCATTCCACGACGGGCAATAAACCATTTCATGAGCATGTTTCGCGAAACCATTGTTAAAACCCCCTGACCGGAAAAACGAAGGGCAAAAAACAGGAACATTAACACCGCCATAGCAAGCGGGATATAAACCATTGACGAACCATCTTTAACAAAAAGGTGGATAATCCTGTCGGATTGACTGAGCAAAATCAAAACAAATCCAAGTGCTATTGAAATTACAATCCCAATCCACCGCGCGCCATATTTATCGTACATTTTTCCAGCGTAAGTAAGTAGGAGGGAACTTGCAATTGTCCCAATCATGTACGCAATGCTTAACTGATTTCGACTAATATGAATATTCTCCAGCAAGTAGTCAGTAAATGTGGCAATTCCCATGGTTTGCCCGGGCGCACTCGCCAAAACCCCGACAGTAGCTGCAAACAAAATCACCCAACCGTAAAAAAACGGAACTTTTTCGGGTCGGATGGGGAAATTATTCCACTGTTGTTTGATATTCATTCTGCAACTTTTTACAAAACTACCTGAACTATTTTGGATTTATGCAATTAGGTATGGACAACTTGATACTGGATACTACCTCAAATCAATAACTTCAACATCTGGGTACTTCTTTGCATCGAAAACAAAATCAGAATCAGGAAAATCTTTATTGGTTTCCATTTTTTTAACAACAATTCCATATATATTTCCATCGGTACTAAATAATTGTGCCGATTTGATCATCATTGTAGCCTTTTCTATTTCGATTGTGATTTTCGATACATCAAACTCTTTTTTATCGGGGAACAAATCAATCTGATAAACTGTTTTTCCACCCACATTTTTCTCAGCAACAAATTTCGAA
>JBBQPP010000083.1:0-11243 GCA_038217255.1 Bacteroidales bacterium
ATTCGAATTCCCGTAATTGTGAAATATTTAATTCAGTTTTGTTATTAAATTCGTCATGGTCTTTTTGAGATGCTTTCATGATTTTTTACTTTAAAGGTAATAAATGGAGGATTATTTTTTAAAATCTATCAGAAATTTAGAATGATCATATTTTAAATATACGATATTTCGAGGACGTAAAAATGACAAAGTTGTTAGTTGCATGTAAAGCTTGAGGGAGCTAGACAAAACAAGAGGTCAATTTTCGACCTCTTGTTTTGTGCCCGTTTTTCGGAAAACCTTGCTGGTCCCCCAATAGATAAAACCAAACGTTCTATGTGGCCTACGTGTCATAATTGCTGTATTTTAGCCTTAAACTTATACCACTCTATATTGGTGATTGCAAATGCAAACCTTATACTTTCTACCAAAGTATAAGTTGGGTGTCAAACAATTTATTGAATATAAACTTAACCTTTGATGAATATAATTTTGTCAACATTGACAAAATTAAACATCTCCCACATTCTCAAATCACCACCAAATAAAGATTGTCTGGAGTACCCTTTTGTTGCTCTATATTGCAAAAAAATGCAGTATTCTGTATTTTCATAGATTTTTATCTATCTGAATATCCGATCTCCAATATATTTTGATGCTTTTATCAATCAGTAGGTTAACCCAAACTGCCAAAGAGGAATAGTGTTCAAAAATCCGAATTCAATGTCATCTTTTGCGATAAAAGCTTTATCAATGCCGTAAATTTGCTTCTGTCCTTTATTCTTTCCACCTACTTCAAATGTGTAATCACCAATCTGAAAATCTGCAATTGGAGATACCATTACGTCATGCTTAACTCTAAGTTGATTCAAAAAAACGTTTCTCTTATGTTTCCGGTATTTGAATTATCGTTTGCTAAATTATAAATCAGATTAGTATTGTCTAAGTAAATTTTATCCACTTTGCCCAATCCTTTTATTCCACCTGTAGCATCCCTTAGTTGAGCAATCATTCCGGCCTCTTCAACAAACAGGCAATAATCAGCAATGTTATTCCGACTGGCCGAAAGTGCGCTGGCAATGCGAACCATATTTGGTTTAAACGGTACACTTTTCGCTATAATGGCCAGCAATTGCTTTAATTTCCTTCCTGTTGACACATTCATTCCAACATATAACGGTATATCTGTTTCTAAAGTCTGGATCACGATCTGTTGTAGCCTAAGCTCAAAATTTTCTTCTAAAGGAAAAGGATAATAACCTCTTGTTAAATATTCGAAAAACAAGGGAAGCGGATGAGGGATTTCAGGAATTTCCACCTTAAGTTCCAGGATTTCTTCTAATGAATACGCCTTAATGGATATTTGATGAAAAAGCTGTAAATACTCCCGAAAAGACAACCCTTGCATATTGTACATTACAGCTCTGCGACTTAAATCAGAGGCTCCTTTTTTGATATCCAGGACAGATGAACCGGTAAATACCACATTTAATTCCGAGTGATAATCGTAAATTAGCTTCAGTTCTTTTGCCCAGTCTTTATATTTATGAATTTCATCAATAAATAGATATTTTCCGCCATATTTTACAAAAGCACCAGCCAAATCAATCAACTTGTTATCGGCAAAATAAAAATCTTCAGCTGTTACATAAAGTGTCTAGGAAGGATTCAGGTTCTTTTTAATATGCTGTAAAACCAAAGTAGTTTTCCCTACTCCACGCGGTCCGGTAAGTCCAATCATTCAATTTTTCCAGTTTATATCAGTATAAACATAGCGGAAAAAGCTACTATCTGTATCTTTCAGAAGTTTCTTAAACTGTTCAAATAATTTGTCCATATCAGTTTATTTTCAGCAAAAATAATCAATATGCACTAATCAAGTACACATTTTAATGAAATTCGCACTACTATAGTGCAAATTAAATTTTAAACAATTCTGTGTACAAATATTAGTAGTTGAATCAATAAGCTGCATTTGTTGGATATTACAGGTAGTCAGACTTGCAGAGATGTAAAATGTGAAATTTAAAGATTGTAATGTCAATCCCACTATTATTAACCTTTATGGATTTTAATTTCGTCAATCCTGCCAAAATTAAACATCCCTCATATCTTCAAATCCACCACCGAAATAAAAGTTGACTGGAGTGCCCTTTTGGAGTGCCCAAATGCTACAAAATGCACTATTTTGCGATTTCCATCATTTCATAATAACTTGATATTCAAATAACTTACACTTAAGCATTCTTCATTGACAGGGTATGGGTCACTGATTCGAATCCAGCCTATCATCATTGATGATAGCAATTTCACTTTTTTAAAGAAATTTGTTAGATCCTAAAAGAAACCATACTCTTTTAAACTATCATGCAGATTTACAAGCAAATAGTAATGATCAATGAAGTTAGATATTTGTTCTGCTCCCGCTACTTTCAAAATCAATAAAAGCCTTTAAGTTAAATACTTAGAGGCTTTTTGTTTTTCCCGTGGCACATTGTCATAATAATGATAATCAAAAGATATAATTTTTAGTATTCAGTTGTTTTGACATGGATAAAAAAAATGCAGAGCCAAATGAATAGTTCTATTTATTGTTTTCAAAAAAATCTTTAACACTCGAAGTAAATTGTTTTGAATCGTGTTCAAATCCTTCCTTAAAAGCTTTACAGTTTTTATTTTTTTGCTTTTCAATTTCATCAACGCGAACCTTTAATACATCTCTTTTTGTGTAGATGTTTTCCACACTATTCTTATTTTTTCCACAATTGACACCTTTCTTTATTAATGCAAAATTCTGCAATAACACAATAAATGCCTTCAAATGCGCAATTTCAAATCACATAATAAATATAGAAAAGACCAAGGCACAGGGTTTGCACTAATTATTATAAAAACAAATAAAATAAAAAGAAAACATTATGAAAACACTACTGGCAATTGTAAACGACCCAAATCAATCGAAAGAATTTTTACGTGATGTAGCTGGTATGGCAATTAACCTTTCCGGTCAGGTAAAAGTGTTAAATGTTCATACACCAGTAAATTATCCGTATGGTGTGGCTGGTTCGGCAGGAGTAGCTTCAGTGCAAGTTGAAGGAAACCTGAAAGAAATTATTGACGAAACAAACAAGAAACTGAAAAAATATGTCGATGAAGTAAGCAAAGAAATTTCTAAACCTGTTTTTACCGGAATTTCAGTAGAAATTGGCACAGCAGTTACAGTTATCGATGAACTTGTTTCAAGTAATAAAGCAGATATGGTCATACTTGAAGGCCAGCAAAATGAAAGTTTCTGGATGCAAACTTCTACCAATATGGATGTAATAAACACGGTGGAATGCCCCATATGGATTATTCCTAATGGAGCAATCTACCGACCATTTTCCGAAATTGTTTATGCCACCGATTATAAAGAAGAAGATGTCACAAACTTAAAAAAACTGATTAGCTTATTTCCTCATTTAATGCCAAACATTACTGCTTTGCATATTACCGATAACGTTGATTTTGAAGATAAGGTAAAAAAAGCAGGTTTTGTAGAAATGCTACAGTCGAAAACATCGTACAAACAACTTACAGTTAAAGCTGTATATAAAAGTAAACATGATGAATTAATTCCACTTTTAAACGATATTGCTGTGAATAACAATGCTGATTTATTGGTAATGTTAAAAGAAAATAAATCATTTTTCGAACGGATATTTACATCAAATTATACAAAGGAATTGCTAAAAACCACCCAGCTTCCTGTGTTGGTATTTCGCGAAAAGAAATAGTTTTTGTATAAAAACTTTCTGTCGAATGTGAACATTGAAATCATTCAAATGTTAAAAAGATAATCTTTCAAATCAAATATATATGCCATTATTAACAAAAAATAAATTCGAAAAACTGGCAAATGAACGAAGCCAATATTGCATCTCAATTTACATTCCCACAAATCGGGACGGAGACAATAGAAAGAGTGTATTAAGACTTAAGAATCAGTTAACCGAAATCGAAAAACAATTACTGGAATTAGGAATAAAAAGTAAAGAATTGTCCGATTATCTGGAACCAATTAAAAAAGTTTTGAACGATACGGGTTTCTGGAGGCATTTGTCCGATTCGCTGGTAATTTTTAGAAATTCCAAAGATTTCATTTACACCACATTACCTGTGGATGTTACTGAATTTTCGATGGTATCCGACAGGTACTATTTGTTGCCCTTACTTTCCATGTTTACTGATAACGACACATTTTTTATTCTCACCTTAAGTCAAAATAAAAATGGACTTTATGAAGCGAATAAGAATGAAATAAGTGAAATTATTTCGGAGGACGTGCTACCCGTAAACCTTGATGATACGGTTGGCAAAGATGTAAAACAAAAATCGTTTCAGTTTAGAAGCGGTCATGCCCGGGGAGGTTTAGGCCTCTTCCATGGAAAAGGTGAAGGGAAAGACGATAAGAAAAAAGAAATAGTAAAGTATTTGAAAGATATTGACAATGGTATAAACGAACTAATTAACGGATACCATGCTCCTCTTGTTGTGGCTTCTGTCGATTATATATTTTCAATGTTTCAGGAAGTATCGGCTTACAAAAATATTTACCCCACACCTGTTTTAGGGAATTATGACGAAAAGGATATATTGCTTGTCCATGAAAAAGCATGTGAAGTTTTACAGCCCTGGTTTGAAAAGGAACGAAAACAGAACGAAGAAATATACAATCCAAATTCAGAAAAAACTGTTTCAAAAATAAGCGAATTGCTTCGGGCTGCAAATGCCGGAAGCATTGAAACCTTGTTTATACAAAAAAATGAGTTTGTGTGGGGCAAAACTGAACCTGAACTGGGAAAGATACAAATTCACGATAAAAAAGAAGCTCTTGACAATTGTTTACTCGATAAGATTGCACGCCAGACATTTTTAAAAGGAGGCAAAGTATTCCGTGAGGAACCGGATAGAATGCCGGAACAAAACTCGCCAGCCAATGCTATCCTACGATATTAATATAATAGCTAAAATGTTTGAATTGAAATATGCTGAAAATCAATAAAAAAAGAAGCTTATTTCTCTAATAAAATGAACTAAAAAAATTAACGCAAAAAAATACAAATTATGCAAAAAACATTTATAGCAATATTAGTAATTATTCTGGCTGTCGTTTTTTTTGCCCTGGATAATTCAACAACGGTTAATATCAAATTTTGGATTTGGAGCATTGAATCGAATTTGTCACTTGTTCTGATATTATCTGTAATTATCGGAGCTTTTATCAGTTCTCTGTTATCCTTGCCTTATCGTTCTAAAAAGAATCATGAAATAAAGGATCAGGAGAAAAAAATTAAAAGCCTGGAAGATGAAATTCGCAATTTAAATAAAGTAAAAACCGATTCGTTTGATATAGAAATGTAGGGCATAAAAGCAATAATATTACGATTGTATAAACTGAAACAGCTATGCAAATCTGGTTACTAACAGCATTAATGTGGCTGCCACAAAAGGATTAGACCTTCAACTCATTTTCAGTCCTCAGTTAATCTGAATTCTACACAATCTGTGGAATTAATACCTCAAAAAGTGTGGAACTTTTGTTTTCAGTTTATTCAATAGATTCTATTAAAAACCTCTTTACTAACAGTATCGACAGTACATCCAGGCTTTTTTATGAAGTTAAATTTTCGACTTGTTAAAAATTTGGCATGTTATTGTTAGTAATTATTATCATAATCGAAAAATGAAAAAAAATGAAAGTAGCAGGAGTTGTATTATTTGTTTTAGGCTTGGCAGGAGTTATAATTTTCGGGTTACAAGCCATTGATAATTCTGAAACGTTTAGTTTATTCGGTATAGATATTGCGGTTAGTTCAGCAAACTGGACACCCGTAATTGTAAGCGGAGCAATAATGATTGTTGGCTTTGTTATGTCAGTAACTAAAAAAAAGTAAGCAACTTTTGAGTTTACCTGGTAATATTTTAACTGATAAACCTGAAGTGAATAAATGTTGATTTCGACCCTCAAACAAACATTTTACGTTACAGAGAATCTGTAATGATATATAAATTATTAATTAAAAATTAAAGCTATGAACAAGTTACAAATTAAAGGAAACTGGAATGTATTAAAGGGAAAAATGAAACAAAAGTATGGAGAACTTTCTGATGAAGACCTTACATACATGGAAGGAAAAGAGGATGAGCTTCTCGGTCGTCTCCAAAAAAAGACGGGCAAAGCAAAAGAGGACCTGATTGAAGAAATTAATAAACTGTAAGCCATGAGAGGATTATTGTATATAATAGCGGTAATTCTGGTTATCGGCTGGATATTTGGATTCTTTGTTTATTCAGCGGGAGGTTTAATTCATATTCTGCTCGTACTGGCTGTAATCTCCATCCTGATTTCAATTATTAGGGGATAACTAAGATGACATGACAAATGAATTCTTTGAAGAGAATAATATACCATGACATAACAAACGGATTTAACAATCCGTTTTTTTTTATTGGTTTACAAAATATGTTTTTAAACTTTATTGATACGGAAAGGTACAGCAAACTTCATTGGTTTGTTATTATGATGATAAAACAGGGAGAATTGGTGGCTTAATTCTACACCAAAATAGAATATAAGCGACACATAATAAATCCAAACCAGGATAATCACAAACGAACTGGCTGCACCATAAACCACTCCCAGATTACTGCTCCCGATAATATAGCCAATCAGAAATTTTCCACCGGTAAACAAAACAGAAGCAAAAATGGCGGCAAACCAGCTGGCATTCCATCTTACTTTTACATCAGGTAAAAAACGGTAAATCAACACAAACACAATGGTTATTATTCCAAACGAAAGAACATAATTAATTGTCCGTGCTATAAAAATCACTTCGCTGTTCAATAAAGTCGATAAAAAGTCTTTCAAAAATGCGATTGAAGCATCGAAAACCAGCGAAACAAGAAGTACAAAACCAAGGCTGAGTATCATACCAAAAGATAAAATACGGGTTTTAATTAGGTTTAAAATACCCATTTTAACGTTTGCTTTTGCCTGAATGCGCCAAATGTAATTAATTGAATCTTGCAAGGTGCTAAAGAGAGTAGTTGCTGAAAACAGGAAAATTCCCACACCGATGATGGCCCCTACACCACTATTTTGAGAAATCTGATAATTATCGATTGCAGTTTGTAATAGCTGGCTGCTTTCATTACCCAACAATACATTCAACTCGTTAAACAGCTTTTGACGGATGATTTCATCATTTGTAAAGAAACCAAATACCGATATAATTATAATCAGAATTGGAGCAATAGAAAAAATAGCAAAAAAAGCAGTTGTTCCAGCCAGTTGAAAAGGTCGGTTTGAACCAAAATTCAAGAACGATTTCTTAATAATTTCAATCCCATTACTAAATATTTTTACTGTTTTATTTTTTTCCATAACTGTTTTACTCTTCTTATATTATTTTTTAAAATACCTGCAACATTAATATGTTGATTTTCCACACCTCTGTCGCTTATTAAAAAAGCAAATGGCTGCAGACTTTCAATATTCCGCATTATGATTTTTACAATTGCAAGACAGGGAACTACGATTAACATCCCTGCAATACCCCAAATCATATTCGCTAAAAGGAGACTGAGAATAATAGCAAGAGGATTTATTTTGATATTTCCTCCTACAATATTCGGTGTTAGAATGTTATTCTCGAGAAATTGTACAATTACAAATAGAATGATAATCTGGAATATAGTATGAAAAGGCTGTGGAGTGCTTATCAGCACAAACATGATTGGAATTAGTCCACCGAGTAAGGTTCCAAAATAGGGAATCAAATTCAACAAAGCGGAAAGAACGCCAAAAATAAGTGCATATTCCACCCCAATAATATATAAGCCAGTAGAATTCAGGACAGCAAGAATAGAAACAACAATAAGCACTCCGCTCAAATATTTTGTAGTTACCATGGATATTTCACGTAAAATTTGCAGTGTTTTTCGTTTCCTTTTTCGTCCTGCCAGCCTAAAAACAAAATGAGCGGTTTTTGTTCGGTAAAAAAGAATAAAGAAAGTATAAACCGGTAATATTACAATCTGAAAAATGGTAGTAGTAGTAGCCGAAAATATTTGCCCGGCTTCCGATTCCAAAGCAGAAAACAATTTATCGATAACCTGATTGAAGTAATATTCCAGAGTACTTACCTGCAGCCCAACCATGGTTTCAATAAAATTCAAAAGTGTATTGGTTTTTATGTCAACCTGTTCTTTTAGCTCAGATATATTAATGTTAATATTTGATATTTTTACTGACACCAGTATTATAATGCCACTAAAAAAAATGATAGTTAACAGCAAAACAATCAGAATGGCTAACGCCCTGGGAAGGCCTAATTTCTCAAACTTCCAAACCAACGGATAAAGCAAATAGGACAGGAAAAAACTTAACATGAGCGGAAGTAAAAAATCCTTCGCTAAAATTGCTCCAAGTAGAAGAACGGAAACAATAAACAAAGATAATCCTGTCTTTTCCAGTAAACTTTTATTCATATATTGAAATGATTGTATACAGGTATGAATGAAAGAATTATGCCATTTTTGGGCAAATTTCCAAAGAATAAGAATAAACGATATATTTATGAATATTTCAAGATTTATAATTTTCTGATTTATAAAATTGGATTCCCTCTTCTGTTCTCAATAATGTGATAAATCTTCGTGAAAAATATCTGCAACACCTTAAAATAGATATAATTCAGTGTGTTTTAATTTCTATTGTAACTGGTTTCTTTATATTACATTTTAAATTTCTACCAAAGATTAATTTTTCTCCAGCTATTTTTTTCGGAAACAAAAAAATCCAATGAAATGTAATTGCGCATATTTCAAATTGTGGAATTCAAAAATATTTTGTAGAAAATTGTCCACACCTTTTTCAAATAAAAGTGATAAAAACATTTTTATTTATCAGAAAGCAATGGTTATACAAGCTAGTACCCTTTCCGCTGCATATAACGAACTACGTAAAAGAGGATTTACCCACAATTTTAGCGTTAATAAAAATGGACAGCCCGAAGGACAAAAAGGTATATATTTTTCTCCAACAGAAGTTGATCTGGTTGAATTTCACCGCTTCGATGGAATGACAAATCCGTCCGATGACAGTATTTTATATGCTGTAAAAACGGCTTCAGGATTCAAAGGAACAGTGGTTGATTCCTACGGCTACGATGGCTCGGAAGTGACTTCCGGATTTATGAACAAGGTAGCACAGAAACAATTTGATAATTAAATGTTTCGTTACTTATTTTTGTTTTTTGAAAACAAATTAAAAATCCAGCTGTGTTCAATTGTTTTTGCTGCATCCTGCACATCATCAATGCCATTATTCACTTTTACAAATGTTGTATCAATTTGGTCGGCCATAACCGTATCAAAAACCAAACGGTGCGCAATACCATTTCCCGAATTCAGTGCCCTTGTAAAATAGAGTAATTGTGTGGTTAAGGAGTCAGTCTTTACGCTGATTTTGTTCAGGTTGTCCATTACATTATTTATTTGTCCGGTTATAATAGTGTCTCGCACCAATCGCCCCAAATCGCCTTTTCCATTATTTACATTCTCCGTTATTTCTTTGGCGTTCGTTGCAAAAGTCATCAGCTCATCACCTGTTTTATTCAACTTCGATGTAATTTTATTTTCATTGAGTAAAACTGCCAAATCACCTTTGCCTTCGTTCATTTTCTGACTGACTTCCATAAGGTTTTTGGTAACCATAAGGCCCTCTTGAATAAGTTTTTGCGCATCCTCCAACACATTTTGCATTTCCACCGTATTTTTGGTTTGCAAAAAATCGTCTTCGGTAACCGGCCCCGCATTTGAAGTCCCGGGCAGAATATTTATTATTTTGCTGCCCATTAAACCGTCGCTGCTAATAACTACTTTTGAGTCTTTGCGAATAAATTTTACAATTTTTTTATCTACCGCCATTTCAACCAATATAGTTGTGTCTTTTATTATCTGAATCTGCGAAACCGTACCGACTGTAATTCCGGAGTAACGTACTTTGTTTCCTTCCACCAAACCACTCACATTATTGAAATAACTTTTTAAAGTAACGGTTGAAGAAAACAGATTTTGCTGGCTTCCCAGGTAATAAATGGCCACAATAAACAATATTAATCCGGCGGCAACCATTAATCCCAGTTTTATTGTATGTATTTTTTGTTTTTCCATGATTGTTGTTCTAATTAAAATAGGCCCTCACATATTTGTCCTCACTTTTACTCAGTTCATTGTAAGTACCTTGTGTAGAGATTTTGCCGTCAATCATCAGTTTCAGTTCGTTGGCAGTAATTTTTGCGCACTTCATATCGTGCGTAATTATTATGGAAGATGTATTATATTTTTCCTGAACTTGTAAAATCAATTCGCTTATTTCGCCTGATGTTACCGGGTCTAAACCTGTGGTAGGTTCGTCGTACAGAATAATTTCGGGCCTCAGAATAATTGTTCTTGCCAGCCCGATTCGTTTTTTCATTCCGCCCGAGAGTTCTGCAGGCATCTTATTTATTGCATCCAGCAGCCCTACACTCTCTAATGCTTCTTCCACCATATTGTTTATTTCACCTTTATTTTTCGAAGTTTGGGTACGTCTTACCGGGAATTCAAGATTTTGTCTTACAGTCATCGAATCATACAAGGCACCTCCCTGGAAAAGATATCCTACATGCTTGCGCATTTCATCCAGTTCAATACCATCCAATTCATTTATGTTTTTTTGCAATACCTTAATAATACCCGAATCAGCTTTTAGTAATCTTACAATACATTTGGTTAACACCGATTTTCCTGAGCCTGACTCTCCCAGAATGGCTATATTTTCTCCACGGTTAAGCTTAAGGCTTACCCCCTTTAAAACATTATTGCTTCCAAAGGACTTTTTCAGATTTTCTATTTCGATTACTTTTTCCATAAATGGCCGTTATAACCTGTAAATTAATTCGGAAACCTGTACTGCAATCAAATCGATAAAGAAAATTACCAGTGATGCTGTAACTACTGCAGAATTCGCTGATATCCCAACCGATTCGGTTCCACGGGCGGTGTTGTATCCTTTGTAAGAACCAATTAACCCAATAAAAAATCCAAAAAATATGGATTTAATTGTCGCCGGAATTAAATCGGCAAAACTTAATGAATCAAAAGCCTGTGAAAGAAACAGGATAAGCGACAATTTTTCGTGCATAATTACAGCAACATACGAACCGAAAATAGCA
>JBBQPP010000084.1:0-11175 GCA_038217255.1 Bacteroidales bacterium
AATATTGGAAATAGCAGCCGGCGAAACATGGCAAATCCGCCACCCGGTTGGACCGGATGCACTTCCCTTGCTGGGTTGGAGGGCATCAATGACCGATGAACAGTGGATAGACTGGAATTCAGCCAACGACGAAGATTATTACAACGCGGTTGAGCGTGATTTCGGGATGAACCTCAGACAAGTGAAATTGATTGAAAAATAAAAAAACGGAGACCGCCGAAAACCGATTAGAGTAGGCAACAAAAAAAAATGAAAATGAAAAAAATGAATTATTTAGGAATTGCCACGATATGTGTTGCTTTTTCCTTATTAGTTGCAGGATGTGGTGCACCTGCCGATAACAAAACAACAGTAAGTACTGAACAGGTTGCTTCCAAACCCGACCTTTCCGTAATTAAAGCTGAAATCCAGACGTTGGAAAGTGCATGGTCAGAAGCCGACAATGCCCGCGATGTAAATGCCGTTGCAGCTTTTTATGCTGATGACGCTGTTAGTATGTCAAACGATAAACCTGCTCAGACAGGCTAAGTGGCTATTCTCGCCGATATTGAAGAAGGTATGGAGAAAAAAACAGTCGGAAATACTGTTTCGTACGAAACCCAGGAAGTTTTTGGAGATGAAAACATTGTAACAGAAATTGGGAAATCAACCGAAAAAGATGCCTCCGGAAATGTAGTTTCAACAGGCAAATATATGGCCGTGTGGGAAAAACGTAACGGAAATTATATTTGTATCAGGGATATTTACAACAATGATGCTAAAGAAAAGTAATATTTTGGGTAAACTTTGTGCAATTATAAACGCGCCAAAACATAAAGGCGTGAAAGATCGGCATAATGTTTTGGAACCAATTATTTTGTCGATGCCGGTGGATTTGTAATTTCTGCAATATTTTTTTGCAATAAAACATGCTGAGGACGCTGCTTTTGATGGAGAATCATATATGTTGTGTTCTTATTTTATGTACTTAACTTTGATAACAATAAAATATTCAGCATTGAAAATATTGTAACTGAAGGTGTTTAACCAACTTCAATATATATCTGTAAATATATACTCGTTAAGTAAAAAAGGAATTCTAATTCATCCCAAAGAAAACACCATTAAATAATATCCTTTTTACAACGAAGAAACTCAGTTACGTATCTATAAAAAGACAATTATGACTTTTATTTTATGCAATTTTGTTGTAACTTACAGCATAAGACATAGTAACAATATGAAACACAAAATTATAAGAAATGTTAAAGTGTAAAAGTTTATGATTTTATCTGGACGGTGAAACCATTTTAAAAGGATGCAACAATTGTAATATGACTAAAATAATTGATGCTTTTTATTATTTTGTATTAACTGTAAAACTCCATGCTTGAAAATATTACAAAAGTCATTACACGCTTCTTCGGGATTATAGCAGGTTCTCTATCTGGTATAAGTGCTATTTTAATTGCAATAGGATTCCTTGCTGAACGAAGTCACCTAAAAATGCTGGGATTTACAACCATCCCGGTTGACTTAAATCAATACCTCTACACCGGCGCAAGTTTAATGGGTTTTTTACCCGGTATTATAATTTTAGAATCTATTAAACTACTACTTGAGCCAGTTGCATTAATAATACTATCTGCTATTTTGTTAATACTTTTATCCAAGCGATTCCAAAAGATGAAGGATTTTTGGAATACATTATTAGTTCATGGTCAATCAGTTATTGCCAAATTGAAAATTTACTTTCTTGTATTTTTTGTATTAGTTCAAATCCTTGCACTTAATTGGATGGTAAAAGCAGTTTTGGTAGAGAACCTGCTTTTCTCCCAAAATGCAATATCAACTCCGCAGGTATCATCAACACAAACGGAATTTACATTTTTAAAAACGACTCCTGACACACTTAAACAATTGATTCTATCGAGCGATAAAGAGGACAAAGACAGATTATCCAAATATTTCACACAACTTTTCCTGATGACTATAACTATTGGATTAATGATGCGGTATTTAACATTTGTTGGAAATGAAAATCAGTTGGAAATGCATTTCAACATGAAATTTTGGTTGGTGATAAACTTTTTACTGTTTGCAACACAGATATTTCTTTTACCGGGTAATTATGGGGTATTATTACTAAATAACAAATATCAGGAAGTTAAGGTACAATTTGAACCGAAAGAAAAGAAGGATACGGTAATTGAAGAAAAGAATTTGATGGAAGTAAATAACCGCCCACCATTGCCTATAAATAAAATACGGGATCAACAAATTGAACTAAATGGGTTACCGTTTAAATTTGACATTGAAGCATCTCCAAAAATTTTTACGGATCGCGATGGCGATGTCCTTACCTATTCAGTAACAACAGATAAGCCAACTATAATTCAATGCGAAATTGACAATAATTTTCTTATTGTAAGCCCACTTCAAAAAGGTAAGGCACAGATTTCGGTTGAAGCTAAAGACAAGGCAGGTATTACAAAATCGACAAGTTTTTTTATTGAAGTTAAAGATGAAATTAATTCAATGGGGGTGACTGTCGATAAAATTATACCTGAAATAACGCTTGTGATGGGTGAAAAACCATATGTACAAGATTTAATGGCCGAACCTTTTGTATTTAAATTGCTTGATAACGAACCGATCCGCCTCTCTTTCCGGGCAAGTTCAAGTATGCCAGTTGTCGCCGATGTGAAAATCGACCAAAATATTTTGACAGTGCATGCAAATTCAAAAGGAATCACCGAAATTACAATTGCTGCAAATGATGGATTTGGCCGTATTGTTTCTACAAGTTTTAAAGTAAATGTAATGGGGCAAAAGCTTGATTGGCCGGTTGATGATCGGTTGTTGCTTTTATACCAATCAAATGATGTATTTTTTCTTTATTCAAAACTGGAAAAACGAATTTGGTATGTTCCTTCTGATGTTATTGAATCGATGGTCTATTATGGACTTGTTGAGATTTTTTAAAATATTGTATGCTCATGTAATAATAAAATACAAATTATGAAAACAAACTTATTTAGCTTTAAGCTAATCGCTTTCATCTTTACAACTGTAATTCCACTACAAAACTTTGCACAGGAAAAAAAGGAGGGCGCTGCCAATATTAATAAAATTGCAACTTACACTGATGGTAAAATAGGAGAATTTAAAAGTACCACCACAAGTGCCCAATTAAAGAGAAGTAATCAGGACGATTGGTTAAATGTCAAAAAAAATGAAGAGTTGTATTTTAATGATATTTTGAAATTGGATAAAGATATCTGGTTACGGGTAAATATTAAAAATAAAATTCAAAAAGGTAATATTAGTTTATTGCAGAACCCTGAAGATATAAATGAATCGGGTAAATATAAAATTATGGAAGAAAAAGATGGTTCAGGACGAGTTTCAATAGAACTCATACAAGGATATGCCATAATTAACATGTTTAAAGATTTTATTTCAACAATAACAGGTGGACTGCAAAGTGTTGTAAAAAGTAATAGCCCCTCACGTGCCTTATATTTGGTGAGACCTGATGGTTCGGGGGAGATTTTTCTTAAGGAAGGCCATCTTTTATTTCCCGGCAATGCGGTAGTGAGTGAATTAAAAGTTGGTGAGGTCGCGCAATTTAAAGACGGACAAATTACAAATGTTTTTTTTCCCGACGTTCCACTTGCAACAAAGTATAATGACTTTACTAAATTCAATAACGTTACCGTTTGGAAAAAACCATTCTGGAAACGCCCGGTAACTTGGATTGGTGTTGCTGCTGTTGGAATAGGTACAACTATAGCCATTATTCATCCATGGAACAAGGAGGTAACAGGAACTATAAATATTAATTGGGGCGGAAACTAATAACTTGGAAATCATGACTAAAATTAAAAATAGTTCAAAATATCAGTGGGGAATTTGGTTGGGTTTTGGAGTTTTCTTTACCATTTTAGGATTGCAGTTATCATGCATAAAGGAGGACAATTTTAATCAAAACATTGAAATTATTGTACAAATACCAATACCTGACAAGGATAATTTAAAAAGTGGAACTGCGGTAGAAGGAATCCAACGCGTGGTGCTTACGGTAAGTTCAGCAAATGAAAAACCCATACCGCATGAGTTAACAATAAATGGAATTACTGCAAGCGGCACAATTTCAATTCTGCCCGGTAAAAACATAAAATTTACTGCCGAAGCCATCGATGGAAATGGCATAGTGCAATGGCAGGGCACAAAAACTATGGACGTGGTAGGTACTTTTACTGTTGATATCGAGTTGGCTCCCATTCCTCCATCAACCATTAATTTACAAGGGTTACAGGTGGGAAAGTCAGTAAATTTATCCTGGAATCAAAATACCGATCCCGACATTGCCAGATATAATTTATATCGATCACAATCCGACACTTCTTTGGGAACAGTCATACATTCAATAACTGTTTTTTCTGAAACTGCGTTTACAGATAACACTGTATCAGAAGGAAGAACCTATTATTACACATTGGGTGCAACTGATACAGAGGGATTTAACACAAAAAGTAATCAAGTTCGCGTTGACATACCTTTTATTCATCCCAGTGCAAGCGTATTGAAAGTCGATTCTGTAGGTAAAATTGTTTCTCTTTCCTGGACGCAAAATACAGATAAGGATTTTGCGAGATATGAATTATATCGGTCTCAGTCCGCAAATTTATTGGGAACGGTTGTACATTCAGATACCGTCGCCACTAATACAGTTTATAGAGACAATAAGGTTTTAGAGGGCCAAAGCTACTATTACAGAATAGCAGTTTTAGACAATGACGGATTTAATACAAGAAGTGATTCTGTTCTGGTTGAAGTACCACTTAACCCTCCCACTGCAAGTACTTTGTATGGAAGTGAAGATGGTGGTTATGTTTATCTTTCCTGGACTAAAAATACCGATTCAGATTTTGCAAGGTATGAGCTGTATAGATCTGATAATAATTCAGATTTAGGAACATTAATAGATTCAACCTCCGTTGTTACCAATCTGCTTTTTGAAGACAGCCAGGTAATAGAAGGTAAAACCTACTATTACACTTTGAAGGTGGTAGATGAAAATGAATTAAGTACAAATAGTAATGTGGCTCAGATTGAAATACCGGTTAACCCTCCTATGAGAAGTAAGCTGGAAGGTGGGAATGATGGTATATATGCTTACATGTACTGGTCGCAAAATTACGACTCTGACTTTGCAAAATATGATTTGTACCGTTCAGAATCGGAAAAATTATTGGGTTCAAAAATTTATTCAACCAAAGTTAACACTGAAATTAGCTTTGAAGACTATCCGCTAGAGGAAGGGAAAACCTATTATTACACTTTGATTGTTTTTGATAAAGCAGGATATTCAACAGAAAGCAATGTGGTGACGATTTACATACCTGTAACACCCCCAACTGCGAGCGCTTTGAGAGGAAATTTTAATGGGGAAAATTGTAAAATTTACTTTACCTGGACACAAAATTACGATTCGGATTTTGCAAAGTATGAATTGTATCGATCAACAACTAATAAGGACTGGGGTACACTTATACATCCAGAACCTAAGCAATCTGTCACATCTTTTATAGACGATGATAGTGCTATATGTAAATATATATATGGAGGTGGTGTTTACTATTATAGATTGATTGTTTATAATACTGATGGAAATTATACAATAAGCAATGTAGAAGAATTTTCAAGTTTCTAATGTTGGGTTGATGACATTTGCACATAAAACTGTTTAATAAATCTAATATATTCGGAATGAAAAAATTAATTCTATTAACATTCGCGTTTACTTCAACTTTGTTGATTTCCGCTCAACAAAAGGATTCATTGGATTTTGCTGCTGATAAAGCAGCGGTTAAAATTGTGGTAGAAAGGTTTCTAACGGCTGCCGGCAATTACGATGTTGATTCTATGCCAGCTTTATTTTGCAAAAATGCAAATATTGGTGGTGCCTCATTAAGAAATGGGAAATGGGATACTTACACAACATCTTTTGAAGATTTTTTGGAACGCCTAAAATCTGAAAAAAATCCTGCAAAATATTCCGAACCAGTCTCTGAATTTACCGTTCACATGGAGGAAGGTATGCTGGCTTTTGTAAAAGCCGATGCAGTTCTATTCAGAAATGGAAAGGCACAATCGAATAATTTCGATTATTTCACCCTGATTAAAGAAACCGGAGACTGGAAAATTTTAAATGGTTCCTATGTTTCAATACCAATTGAAAAATAGGACGAATTATAATAAGATATCAGTTTTATATAGAAAATTTAAATCTATGAGCACTTACATACAAATCCTTTATCAAATTGTTTATACCACAAAAAATCGGGAACACACACTACTGAAACCCAACAGAGAGGAACTGTGTAAATACATTTGGGTATTTTAAAAAATTAAAATTGCCATTTATATTGAACAGGTGGGGTCGAAAATCACATCCATATTGTAACTCACATTCATCCTTCCATTTCATTGGCATCACTTATAAAAGATATTAAATTAGCCAATTCTGATCATATTAAATCCCAAAATTTGTTCCCCGCTTTCAATGGTTGGCAAAATGGTTATGGAGATTTTACCTATTTAATAAAGGACAAAGACAAACTCATTGAATATGACAAAAGACAAGAAGAACATCACAAAACCTTAACTTTCAAAGATGAACTGATTGAATTGCTAAAAGAACACGGAATTGATTTTGATGAAAAATATTTGTTATAAAAAGTTCAAAGCTATACAACGGGTGACTTGAACCCGTTGAATAAAAACTAAACCGCCTAATTCTTATTATACTCCGAAGGGCTGCAACCAAACTGTTTTTTAAATGCACGTGAAAAATAGGCAGGATCGCTAAAATCGAGCTGGTAGCATATTTCTGAAACAGTTCCGGCTTTTTGCTTTAATAAATCGGCAGCTCGCTGTAAACGGAGTGAGCGCATTAACTGGCCCGCAGGTTGATCAATCAGCGCATTCAGTTTACGATTGAGCTGCGAGACACTCATGTTTACTTCATTCGCGAGCGAATCAGGTGTAAATTCCTGGTTTTCGAAATTAGCTTCTATTGTTTTGATAATCTTGTCGAGAAAAACCTGATCGATGGATAAAACGCTTACTTCGGAAGGTTTTATAACTGTAGAAGTTTTGAATCGGGCACGAAGCAACTTCCGTTGATTAATCAGGTTTTTAACCCTTATTATTAACTCTTTGGAACTAAAAGGTTTTGTGATATAATCATCCACTCCTGTTTCAAGCCCTTCCATTTTATCGTCAAAACCCACTTTTGCAGTAAGCATAATTATGGGGATATGACTTGTGCGTTCATCGCCCCGAACTGCTTTACACAATTGAAAACCATTCAATTTTGGCATCATCAAATCTGTAATAATTAAATCAGGAACCGTTTCCAACGCCAAAAGCATACCTTTTTCCCCGTTTTCAGCTTGTTTTATCTGGTATTGATTTCCCAGTTGTTCACAAATAAAAGCCCTTACATCTTTGTTATCTTCTACAACCAACACAATCTCACGGTTATCGGCAGTTTGCTTTTCCGTTCCAACAATCAATCCTCCAGTTTCTAAGATTTCTTCTTCCTGCAGTATTTCTGAATCCAGATTAATTTTCGGAACTGGTATTTCACTGGGTTGCTCAATTTTATTGATTTCGCCCACGGGAAGCTTAACAGTAAACGAAGTCCCCTCCCCTTCCCTGCTTTTTACATTTACTATTCCATGGTGCAATTCAACCAGTTCTTTCACAAGTGCCAAACCAATTCCTGTTCCTTCATAATTTCTGGTGCCTGTATTTTCAACCTGAAAAAACCGATCAAAAATATGGGGAAGGTATTTTTCCGGAATTCCGGTTCCATTGTCAGACACACAAATCTCGACATAAATAAAATCAACAGTTTTCATTTCAACTTCAACTTTCCCATCTTCATTAGTGAATTTAATAGCGTTAAAAATCAGGTTATAAAAAACCTTTTCCATTTTATCCAAATCTAAAACCACGGGAATTTTGTCTGATTCCGATTTGAATGATAAAGTAATTTTTTTGGCAGCAGCCATCGATTCAAATGAGTAAAAAAGACTTTTAATAAACCCAACCATGTTGTATTGTGACGAATTAAGCTCCATGTTGCCGGTTTCGAGTTTCGAAAGATCAAGCAATTGGTTAATTAACTTTAACAATCGGCGGGCATTCCTGTTGGCAACCTGCAACTTTGATTTTTCCCTGGTTTCAATACCCGATGACATTACACTATCCACTTGCCCCAAAATCAGTGTTAACGGGGTTCGGAATTCATGCGATATATTTGCAAAAAACTGCGATTTCATCTGATCGACCTGCCGCAAGGAATCGGCTGAAACCTGTTCAAGCTTTAATTGGTTTTTTAATAGTAGCCTGTTCTTTTCATATCGACGTACATAGTAAACGATTACAACTAAGCCCAGTGCAAAAAGAATGTATGCAAGCCAGGTCCCATACCATGGAGGTTCGATTTTCAATTCAAGTGCAAGGCCTTCATTATTCCAAACTCCATCATTATTTGACGCCCTTACCCTAAAAACATAATTTCCTGCTGGCAAATGGGTGTAGGTAACCGAACGTAATCCCCCGGTATTGATCCATTTATCGTTGAAATTTTCGAGCGTATATTCATATTGGCTCTTTTCGGGAGCTGAAAATTGAAGCGCGGCAAATTCAAAAGTAACAATATCTTCTTTGTGCGATAGGGTAATTTTTTTGGTTTCCTCAACCGATTTTTCAAGTAACTCAGGATTGTTTCTTAAGGATATGCTTTTCTCTGCCAGCTTTATTTTTGTTAAAACAACGGGGGGGATATTTTTATTCTCCTCAATCTGGGCAGGATAAAAATAGTTTAACCCTTTAATACCGCCAAAAAACATTTCCCCACTTTTGCTTTTAAAGTAAGCACCTGTATTGAATTCATTGCTTTGCAAACCATCGCTTACCCCAAAATTGCGAAACTCTCCCGATTGAAGGTTGAACCGCGACAAGCCTTTGTTTGTGCTCAGCCAAAGATTGTTCTTCTCATCGGGTAATATTCCGTAAATGACATTATTTGGCAAACCATTTTGTTCGGTATAATAAAAAAACGAATTTGTTTCCTTGTCATACCGATTCAGCCCGCCGCTTGTGCCTATCCATAAATATCTGCCCGGATAAATGGGATCGGCACAAATCGATTTAATCAAGTTGTTGTTTATGCTATTTGGCTGGTCCGGGTGGTTTTCAAATAATTTAAAAGTTTCGTTTTTGAGGTTGAAAAGGAATAGACCATATTTTGTCCCCAGCCAAAACTGCCGCTCATCATCTTGAAAAATCACGGGCCTTACCTGTTCGTAAAATGTTGATTCCGAATGATAACTGAACGATTGAAAAACACCCTTTTCCTCATCGATAAGTTTACAGAGGTATTTTTCGGTGGCAATCCAAATCACACTGTCCATATCCTGAAAAACCGTATAAACCTCGCTTTGTGGAACACCGTTTTTTATGTCTTCGTTATATTTGTAAAGCCGCTGCTCAGTGGTTTTGGGATTGTAACGCAAAAGGCCTTCGGTGGTGGCAGCCCAAATATTTCCATCGGTGCATTGTAACATCGAAAAAATAATTGTGTTGCCAAAAGCCTCCGGTAAATTTGAACTCTTTTCAAAACTTGTTATTTTCCCTGTTTTTCGTTCCCATTTATACAAAACTTCGGCTCCAATCCAAATGTTGCCTATATTGTCTTCTAATACAGAACGGACACTAAAACTCCTTAAACGTGAAGCTTTATCGGGAACAATATTTAAAACATTAAAACGGTTCGCTTTCGGATCGTAATAGTCGATACCCATTCCGGTGGTTCCCACCCAAAGTATGTTGGTATTATCAACAAAAACACTTGAAATAGCATTAAAACTAATTGTTTTAGAATTAAATGGATCATGGGTAAAAGATGTGTAGGTTTCTTTCTTGACATCAAATTTCATTAATTCTGCCGGGGTTGCAAGCCACAAATCGCCATTTCCATCTTCAACAATGGAGGAAATATTTCCCCATCCATAATTGAATATATCATACTTATGCGGAAAATAATGATAAGTTCCATCACTGCGATCTAACTTTACCAAACCACCTAAACTTCCTACCCAAAATGTCCCATCTTTTGATTCGTGAATGGCATAAATTGATTCTGAATTAAAAATCTCAGGTGCTGCCGGGTTTTTGGTATTAATCAAGTAATGTGTTACCGCCTCCGTTTTCACATCGAGCTTGTCCAAACCTTTACTGGTGCCCAGCCATAAAGCCCCTTTTTTATCGAAATACACTATTAAAATCTGGTTACTGCTGATGCTGTTCGTGTTGCCCGGTTCATTCACAAAGCGTTTTGTCGTAACATTCAGGGTTCCTTTATTTTCATCCACCTTCAGCTTGAACAAACCATCCCCACTTGTTGCCACCCAAATGTTTCCATCAGTATCCTCTGCTATTGCTTTTAATGCAAACACATTACGCATCAAAACACTATCTTTCCCGAGGTCAATCCTATGAAATGTTTCGGTTTCCCTGTTATAAACATTCAGTCCACCATCGTAAGTCCCCACCCATAAAAAACCCCGCTTGTCTTCATACAAACAGTTAATATAATTGGCTGACAATGTTGTTGAATCGAAAGGATTGTGCTGATAAATTACAAAATTGTATCCATCGTATTTATTTAGGCCATCCTTGGTTCCAAACCACATATAACCCTTGCTGTCTTTCAGAATTGCAAAAACTGCATTCTGTGAAAGCCCGTCGTCGATATTGATATGTTTGAAATTGATTTCCTGCGAATTGCCAGAAAATGATATCTGGAATAATCCGAACAGAAGAACAAATGCATTTACAAGGTAGTTCCTAAAATCCTGACTTACAATTGACTTAAATCTCATTTACTAATATTGAAAACTTAATACTATCTAAATAAATATAGTTTGTAATCAGATTCTTTTGTGCCAATCTTTATATTAGGTACAGTTATAACCAATCAGTACAAATTAAGTTTAAAAAGAACTTTATTTAGTTATTTTATGTCAATTTTTCATTTTTTATTTAAAAATTATAACAGATTATAAGTAGCTTTAAGTAGGTAACGTCTGTTATTTCAGATTTTATTTTAATAAG
>JBBQPP010000085.1:0-10968 GCA_038217255.1 Bacteroidales bacterium
ATGGATAAAAAGAAATGTATTACGGGAATTATCAACCAAACATAGATTTCTATAAATCAGATGAAAATGAAAGACTATAATGAAATTTTGGGCTTCGGAGAATGGAAAATCCCTTCTGGGGAAGGTGTTATTTATATGGAAGGTATCCCAAGCGATGAAGAACGAGTTTCAAATCGCGAGCGAACTGCACTCAGAAGAATAACTTGGAATCCAACAGAAAAGGCACTTGGTGTATTTCAGCACTTATTAATGTTGCAAAGTGGCTGGGTTAAAATTCAACTTTGGAATGAATTAATGCTTTGGGATGCAGATGAAGGTGCAAATCCCTTTGAATGTAAATTGTTGAAAGTATATGTAAAACCAGTGAGTCAGAAGGATCGAGACTTTCTTCAACTATTTATTGAGTTCAAAGAATTTAAAATTATTGATATAGGATACTTGGGTGGAAGCCCTATTGATAAACGTAATTTTGATTCTAAAACAGGAATATATACCTACAATTGTTCAACATTTTATAGCGTAACAGAAGTTTTATAAAATTATCAACCACATATAGATGTCAATAAATCAGAAGACGATGAAAACAGTGAAATTTGCAACAAAGATTTGGCTGGCATTATTTTCAGGCATTGTGAGTCAAAAAAAATCCTGATTTCATGGGAGCGGATTTTAGCAATTACCAATCAAATATGGGAATACCTGATTTTTAAGCAAAGGCTGGTTTGATAAAAATGGTTATATTTATGCAAAACTTTCAAGTAAATGTTGATTGATAACAAAACCATATCGAATATTATATCCCGGATAGCATCTGGATTTCAGCCCGACAAGATTTTTCTTTTTGGTTCGTATGCAAGCGGACAGGCAAACGATGACAGTGATATTGATTTATTGGTAGTTAAAGATACGCACGAACCACGCGTTCAGCGTAGCGTTGCCATTCAGCGGCTTTTGATTGGGACAAAAGTTCCCATTGATATTTTGGTTTATACAAATGAAGAATTTGAAAGGGAAAAATCTATTCATCTTTCGTTTGTCAATTCCGTAATTATGGGGGCAAAACTACTTTATGAACGCAAATGAACAAAGATTAAGAGATTGGATTGAAAAGGCAGACCACGATTTGGGAACAGCCGTTGTTATCTTTCAGTACATACCAGACTATTCTGATACACTTGCATTTCATTGTCAGCAGGCTGTTGAAAAATATTTAAAATGTCTTCTTGAGAATAATAATATTCAGTTTAAACGTAGTCACGATTTAAGATATCTTCTTGATTTGTTGTCTGATATCATTCCTGTAAGTAATGAATTATATGAGAATATAATGAAATTAAATGCTTACAGTGTAGAAATCAGATATCCCGATATTAAAATTGAACTTTCTAAGGAAGATCGAAATTCAGCAATATCAATTGCAAAAGAGTTCAGGGAATTTCTTAAAAAACATGTTGGGTTTATAGTTGATTAAGAAGTGAATAAACTTTTTTCCTTCGCCACCTTTTGGCATACCCATATTTCAATTTTACCTCAAAAACAAATATTATGGAAATCCTTATCCCTTTCAAAAAGTCCGATGATACAAAAGACGGCACTCACATAACAAGTGATAAATTTATTTTGGAACTTCAGCGTGATTGGGAAGAATTATTTCACAATAAATTCAAGCCATTTTACGCCAACGTGTTGGAAGGTCACCCCAATGCAATGAAACGTTTAACACAATTCATCGAGGGCAAAAACCCTGAATATGATTATGGAATGGAGCTGATTGATGGCGAAATTGATATCGACACCAACTTAGCCATAGAAAATTATAGCACAACAAAAACAATTTACGCCATTGGTTCACAATTGCACAATGATGAAGACAACCCGTTATCCCTTGTCAAAAACGAAAATTACCCAAACTTCAAAAACAAGGTTTATTCAGTTTCTGACCAAAAAGACAAACTGCCGTTTTTATCATGAAATTTGGGAAACCATGTACCGATATCAGAAAAATTAAATTTCTCACTACCTTGCGGCTTTTCTTAGTCCCCTCTTTCGGATGAGTTGGGGGAGGCCACTTCATGCAGTCCGCATTCTTTCCCCGAGCTTTGTTCCCACCACCAGCGTCCGGCACGGAAATCTTCACCGGGTTGAATGGAACGAGTACAAGGTTGGCAGCCGATACTTACAAAACCTTTGTCGTGCAACGCATTGTACGGAACATGATTTTCCTTGATATACTGAATGGTTTCTTCGAGGCTCCAATCCAGCAAAGGGTTATATTTGATTATTTGATTGCCTTCGTCCCATTCAAAACTTTGCATGTCGCTGCGGTTTTCCGATTGTGAAGCGCGTAAACCTGTTATCCAGATTTCATTCCCGGCAAGCGCCCTTTTTAGCGGGATTACTTTTCGGATAAAACAACACTCTTTTCGGTTTTCAAGCGATTCATAAAAACTAAATGGTCCTTTTTTATTTACCATTTCCTCCACCTTTTCTGTTGGTGGAAAATACACTAAGATTGGTTTTTTGTATTTATCGAGCGTACTGTTATAAACTTTGTAGGTTTCCGGGAAAAGCCTTCCAGTATCAAGTGTAAGCACTTTTAGTTCAAAATTATTCTTAAAAATAATATCGGTGATTACCTGATCTTCATAACCAAAACTGGTTGTAAAAATTAATTTCCCCGGATGATTATCGGTTAAAAACATCAATTTTTCAACAATGGTTTTTCCCGATAAATCTTTATTCAAAAAATCAACAACTTCTTTTCCCTCCATAATTTTCAATTCTTTGTAAAATTTTTTTCTATATATTTTTAACGCTGTCAAGTCTATGGACGTTGACAGGTTTCAAACATTAAACAGATAAATTTCAAAATTAATAAAACCAAACTCTACTATTTCAATTTTGAAACCTGACAACTTAGAACTTCCGACTTTCAACTTTCAACTACCAACTTATTCCAACTCTCCTATTCCACATACAAAACCAGCCCCTTCAGATACTCTCCTTCAGGGTGGTAAATACTCACCGGATGATCAGCTGGCTGGGTTAGCTGATGCAAAATACGCACATTACGACCTGAAATTGCTGCCGCCGAAAACACGGCTTCCCTGAATTTTTCTTTCGAAACAACCTGCGAACACGAAAAAGTGAAAACAATCCCACCGCTTCGGATTTGCTCAAATGCCCTTGTATTTATCCGTTTATAAGCCTGCAAAGCCTGATGAACAGCATCGCGGTGTTTGGCAAATGCGGGAGGGTCGAGAATAATCAAGTCGTATTTATCTTTTATGTCGCGCATATATTCGAAAGCATCGGCAGCAAAAGCTTCATGACGCGTATCGCCTGCAAAATTAAGTTCTACATTTTGATTTGTAAGGTCAATTGCCTTTGCCGATGAATCGACAGAATGAACCAAACGTGCACCGCCCTTCATGGCATAAAATGAAAAACCTCCTGTGTAACAAAACATGTTCAGTACATCGCGATTTTTGGCAAACTGCTGCACCAACCTCCGGTTTTCACGCTGATCTATAAAAAATCCGGTTTTCTGACCTTCAATCCAGTCAATCTTAAAGCGCAGGCCATATTCCGCGACTTCTTTTTCGCCACCTTCGCCAAACAAATACCCATCTTCTGATGAAACTTCTGCTTTGTATGGGAGCGATTTTCCGCTTTTATCATATACTGCTTTTAAATTATCGGCCAGTACTTCTTTCAAAGCTTCAACAAGCATTTCACGCACTAAAAACATGCCTACTGTGTGCGTTTGAATAACTGCAGTACCATTATAATAATCTATAACCAAACCGGACATCCCATCGCCTTCGGCATGAACCAACCTAAAAACATTTGTTTCTGAATTATCTGTCAAACCCAATGATTTTCTAAGATTCCAGGCTTTTTGAATTTTTGATTTCCAAAATTCAAAATTCGCTTCGGCAGGTTCAAAGGATAAAATACGCACTGCAATTGACCCAATCTGACAATGTCCCAAGGCCAGAAATTCGCCATTTGAAGCAAATACATTTACCAAATCACCTTCCTGCGGTTTGCCTTCTGCTTTGGCAATTGCTCCGGAAAATACCCATGGATGAAAACGTTTTAGCGATTGTTCTTTTCCTGGTTTAAGAAAAAAGCTGGCAAGTTTTTCTTGCATACTTAGTTTTTTGAAAAATTTTCGTAAATCTCCAGGGCTGCCCAGGCATCGGTAGCAGCATAAATTTGTTGGGCTTCAGTTAAAAATTCCGCTTCCCAGTTAGATAATTGCTGACCTTTTGAAATACGGAAACCGCAAGTAATAGCCGCTAATTTTTTTAGACTAAAATCGGTAATTCCCAGTGTTTTCGCATGTTCCTGAAGTTCAATAAACCCTCTGGGTATAAATGCCTTTATTTTATTTAAAGCTTTAATATCATCATTAATTGCAACACCGGGTTTTATGATTTTTGGGTTTGCCAGTATTTTACATATTGTACCTGGAAGACCAATTTTGTTTATCCTGAATAAAAAAGCCTGGTTTTTTACCGAAAGTTGCAACAAAGCAACCTTATTGAAAACTCCTTTTTTAAAGGCAGGTTTGGTTTCTGTATCAAACCCGATTACTTTGGCTTTCGAAAGTAATTCAACAGCTTGTTCCAGTTTTTCTTTGTTGTCAACTACAACTATTTCCCCATCAAACCACCGCAAAGGCAAATCGATCAATTCTTCTTTTGTAATACTTTCTTTAAACATCTTCGGTATCTTCATCGGTTCCCCAAAAACTATCCAACCATTTTGGATTTCCTTTTCCGGGTTGAACCTCTTCATTATTATTTTCCTCTTTAAAATCGGCGTTGCTGTAAACCAGCATGTGTATAGCACGAAAAACATTTACCAATTGCTGACCCCAAAATCCCTCAAAATGCTCTGTACATTCAGCAAGTGAATCATTCATTACTTCCTCATTTCCAATACTGTAAGCAATCAGGAAGTTTTTCAAATCCTGATAAACATCAAGCAAATTTTCTGAGACACTTGCAGTTACTGTTTCCTGTCCAAATTGAATTGCCGGGTCGAATACTTCGTAAAAACTATCGTATTCATGTAATAATTGCAGCCATTTTTGGTGCAACACATTGTAATCCAGTTCGCTGATATACTTTTCAAGTTCCTCGTCGAGCAACCTTTCAGTTTTGGGCAACATAGCAGCTTTTAAGTACAGAAGCGGAACCAGTTTTTGCATCTTTTGCAAATTTGCCTCTGCCGAAATTTTTGTCACATTTTCAACGGAAGTACAGAATTCACTTGCAACGGTAACAAATTCAACTACATTTTTTGAATATACAATTTGGTGTGCATCCATTTTTTCAAAATAAAACTTTTGCAAAAGTAAAAAGATTTTCAAGAAAGTGGGAAGCGGGAAGGACGAAGCGGAAAGCACGAAGTAGGAAGTTGTGTCAAATCCGGCAAGATTAAACAGTGGCTTCACTGCAATCAATCCTAAAATTCCGAATCAAAAATATTTGTGATAATTATAAAACAACCTGTTTTATTAAAATTCAACTGCCAAATGAGTGAGAATCAATTTAAATTTTCAATAAAGAAAAATGCCATCCCAATCAAGGATGGCATTCTTTCTCTTTCTCCTTCCCTTTTGGGGAATCCCGATAATTATCAGGAGGGATGGGGCTTCTTATTCTACAAACTCTTTATTTCGTTAACCAACTTTTGTATCGAGCTTTTTGCATCACCAAACAACATGCGGGTTTTGTCGTTAAAGAACAGGAAGTTTTCTATTCCTGCATAACCTTTACCCATACCACGTTTCATGATGATGATATTCTTTGCAAGATGAGCATCAATAATTGGCATTCCATAAATCGGACTGCCTGGATCATCATAAGCAGCCGGATTAACTACGTCGTTGGCACCAACTACTATTACAACATCAACGTTTGGCATATCCGGATTAATATCATCCATTTCAACCAATTTGTCGTATGAAACGTCGGCTTCGGCAAGCAAAACATTCATATGGCCCGGCATACGTCCGGCAACCGGGTGAATTGCATAACGAACATCAACACCTTTACCCTCAAGGATGGTTTCCAGTTCGTGGGTAATATGTTGTGCCTGAGCAACAGCCAGGCCGTAACCAGGAACAATAACAACTTTTTGAGAGTAACTCAACAAAACAGCCGCATCGCTCAACTGTATTTCTTTAATGTTTCCCTGAACATCGGCGCTACTTTCTCCGCCACCGCCAAATGATCCGATTATCACATTAATCAGCGATCTGTTCATCGCTTTACACATCTGAAGCGTTAGAATAGTACCAGCAGCACCTACTAAAATACCACCAAGGATCATGGCTTCATTCCCATAAATAAAACCGGCCATGGCTGCTGCGATACCGGTAAGTGAGTTCAGAAGCGATATTACAACAGGCATGTCTGCTCCTCCAATAGGCATAACAAAACTTACCCCGTATATTAAACTTAGAACAAGCAGACCATAAACAAAGTAGTTATTTATTGCCGGATCAAATCCACCAAATAGTACGAGCAGGATAACCACGGTAATTACAAGCATGAACATGAGGTTCACATAAGTCATCACTTTGGAAAAAATATCTCCCACTTTACCATCTAACTTTCCGTAAGCAATCATACTTCCACTGAAAGCAATACTACCAACAACAAGTCCAAGTAATGTAACCAAAACCGAAGTATCCGGGGTTTTTGAGTATTCGATAAGCGCAACGGCTGCCGATGCGGCACCACCGGTGGCATTAAAGAAAGATACCATTTGCGGCATGGCTGTCATTTTTACTTTGCGTGCCATGATTGTGCCAACCACGCTACCCACAAGAATGACCAGGATTACCACTGAACCATTAGTCATTGATATTCCTTCACCAGCACCATCTTTGTTCAAAATCAGGGTAGTAATCATGGCCAGGATCATTCCCGATGCCGCCCAAATGTTTCCTTTCCTGGCCGTTTCGGGATGACTTTCCAGCTTTAAGCCAATTACAAACATAATTGCTGCAAGAAGGTAGCTGTATTCCAGAACAACTTGTCCCGGATTTAATGTATTTAATAGAATCATAGTATTCATGGTTATTTTTTCTTCTTTTTAAACATTTCGAGCATCCGGTCTGTAACAACATATCCTCCTGCAACATTCAATGTGGCCATAAAAAGGGCAACCGATCCAAGAACCCATTCGAATGAGGTTGAAGCGTGACCCACAAGGATAATACCTCCGATTATAATAACTCCACTAATTGCATTGGCTCCCGACATTAACGGAGTGTGCAATACAGAAGGAACATTTGAAATAACCTCGAATCCAAGAAATATCGATAATACTATGATGAATATCGCATCTTTATTCTCAGTTAAAAAAGTTAATACACTTTCCATATTTCTATTTTTATTTATTAATTACAGCTTTAACACGCTCGTTGTAAATTTCGCCCTTGTTTGTAATGCAGGTACCTTTAACAATATCATCCTCAAAATTGAGGTTCAGCGCACCTTCTTCGCCAATAATAAGCTTCATAAAGTTCAGCACATTTTTACCAAACATCCGGCTGGCATCCAAAGGTTTTTGTGCCGGGTAATTCGACTGGCCAATAATCGTAACACCTTTGTAAACAACAGTTTCATTGTCTTTCGTTAATTCACAATTACCACCGCTCGATGCTGCAAGGTCAATAATTACTGAACCCGGTTTCATTGCATCAACAGCTTCCGCAGGAATTAAAATTGGTGCCTTTCGTCCCGGAATTTGTGCCGTGCAAATCACAACATTCGATTTTGCCGCTACATCGTTAATGGCTTGCTGTTGTTTCTTTTTGAATTCTTCGGTTTGCTCAACTGCGTAACCTCCGGCGGCTTTGTCTTCGGTTGCGCCTTCCACTTCCACAAATTTTCCACCCAAACTCATCACTTGCTCTTTCACTGCCTTACGCACATCGAAAACCTGCACCTGAGCGCCCAGTTTTCGCGAAGTAGCAATGGCCTGCAATCCGGCAACGCCAGCACCCAAAATCAAAACATTTGCCGGACGGATTGTTCCTGCCGCTGTCATAAACATCGGGAAGAAAGTTGGTAATTTCACTGCTGCTTCCAACACTGCCATATAACCCGAAACTGTTGCCATCGACGATAAAATATCCATGGACTGCGCACGCGAAGTACGCGGAATTAAATCGAGGCTGAAAGTTGTTACCCCACTTTTCAGGAAGGTTTTCACCAATTCGGTTTCCCACAGCGGATTAAACGCGCTAATCCAAACCTGCGAATCCTTAATTTTCTGCGTGTCGCCCTCAGCTGGTGGCTGAATTTGCAACAACACTTCCGATTGCTTAAAAACCTCTGCACGCGAAACAACTTTTGCCCCAACGGCTTCGTATTCGGCATCGGCAGCAAACGCCTTTTCTCCCGCACCCTGTTCCACAATTACCGTAACCTTTAGATCGGTAAAAGTTTTTACAGCTTCCGGAAGTAAAGCTACACGGGTTTCAGTTCCGTATTCCTTTAATAAACCAAGAATCATAAATTTTGATTTTAATTGTAAATTTTGGCTGCAAAAGTAATCATTTAATTTTACCGTTTACGTTAACGGAGATTTTTTTTGTCAAGATATTTCAGCAAATTATTAACAACGAAATAGCAAATAGCAATTAACACTGAGCAATTTGGACTAGCTAATAATCAATAATAACTAACCAATAATCACTTTTTTTTGTCTGGCCGCCGGGCTTTCCGCTATACCGGGTTTTGCAAACTCCCTGTTTTGTAAACCGTGCGTGGGCTTCCTCTGTCAGCCTCCGCCGGTCAACAAACCAGTGTCGTTTGCTGCAACCCGGTGCCGCTGCAATCCCTGCCAGGGTCGGTGGCGGAGTGGTTGGCCGCTTTCCTGTTAACGCTGTCAAGTCTAAGGACGGGGACAGGAACTATACCTCAAAAGACTTATCAAAATACTAATCTGCAGACATCCGCACCACTGTTTATACAATAATCCAACGCGGTGGCGTTGTTTATTTAACGTTAGTGGGAGTTTCACACTCAGTGAAGCCCCCACTTCTACCAATATGGCATTGACAATTATTAAACATTTTAAACATTTCTCTGTTTAACTTTCAAAATTTACCAAAGTCCACATGTACAAAACAATAATATTACTGTTCATTTTTATCAACCAATTTTCAGGATTATTAGCTCAGGAACATGAATCCGAAAACGATCAAGAACATGAGCATCAACACGAAATTGGCGCTTCTATCGGACCTGCATATTTTATAAATGACGATGAATTTGGTCTTTCAACACATATCCACTATGTCTATAATTTAACAAATTCAAAATTTGGGTTAGGTTCCGGTTACGAACATATTTTCGCTGAAATTAAACACAGTTTTGTCGGGGCTGAATTTAATTACAGACCTATTCACCAATTAACTTTGAATTTGTCGCCAGGTATTGTCTTTGAAGGCAACCAAAATGTTAGCAGAGATTTTGGGCTTCATTTTGAAACTTCATATGAATTTGAAATTGGCGCCTTCCACATCGGTCCTGTTGCTGAATTGGCATGGCATTCCAACGATTATCATGTTAGTTTTGGGGCTCATTTTGGATTAGGGTTTTAAAATTTATTGTTTATTACTGTTTTTATTTGCTGATTGTTTCGATATATAAACCCTCAACTTCTTCACGTGCCCAGGGCATACGACGTAAAAATTTCAGACTTGATTTTATGCTTGGATCTTTTCTGAAACAATTGATTCGGATTCTTTCGCCCAATTCTTTCCAACCATAAAAACTGACCAAATAAACTACAATTTCTTCGAGTGTTTTTCCGTGGAGCGGATTATTGGGTTGCGACTGTTCCATTCTTTTAGATGATTAATTTAATTGTATTGCAGCAGAATTAAAAAGAGATCCGGAAAAAAAGCGAGGGAAAGTTAAGTTTTTGTTTCAAATTATAAAAGGCTGCCAAATATGACAGCCTTTTATAAATACATAAACTTTCAATTTTTTATTGCGCGGCTTGTGTTGAATCAGTAAAAACACGCGTACGCATCTCTCTGTCTAACATAAAAATACCATTCCCCTGACCATCTATTAATTTCAAAGTATCCAGTATTTCCTGAACGTTGGCTTCCTCTTCAACTTGTTCATCAACAAACCATTTTAAAAAACTCTGACAGGCATGATCACGTTCTTCGATAGCAATATCAACTAAGTTGTTAATTAAACCGGTAACCATTTCTTCGTGGGCTTTCGTTTTTTCGAAAACATCAATAACCTTATCAAAATCCACAGGCATCTGTTTTATTGCTTTCAATTCAACTTTACCACTCCTTTCAACAACATACTTAAAAAATTTATTGGCATGGGTCAATTCTTCCTGATACTGAATATACATCCAGTTTGCAAAACCCGGCAATCCTACATTGTTAAAATATGCTGACATTGAGAGATATAATAACGCTGAGTACTGTTCAGCGTTGATTTGCTCATTGAGCGCTTTTAGCATTTTTTCTTTTATCATGACTTTTTTTTTTGGTATGGGTTAAAAGTAGGAAAAAGGAAAGAGAAATAAAAAAACAAAGACGATTTTTTAAAGGCTGCTCAGGTTTTGCAAAACGGCAACAATAATTTGGTAGATCTGAAAATTACCGGCAATCGTCTTTTTGGGGAAACTGATACAAAAGATGCCGTGATTACTCAAAACGGTAACAATAATAGTTTTTCGGGAGTAATGGAATCGTATAAATCACCTATAATAGTCAATCAACAGGCGGGGCTAAACGGGGAGGGTATGAAGGTGGATATTTCTACATCGGATTTCTATTTTCCTATGAAATAATTTTCCTGTTCTAAGGGAAATGGATCTAAGCCAATATTATTATTCTGAAAACGATTCTATAAACTCAAATTATATCCCATAGAAATTCAATATTAACAAAGACTCAAT
>JBBQPP010000086.1:0-10878 GCA_038217255.1 Bacteroidales bacterium
GATAAATCAAACAAGCTGCACCAAATCAGCAACGACGGCAAAATCCGTTGGAGCATCGATATTGGCGAACCGATTATGAGTGAAGTCTATCAAATCGACTACCTCGCAAACGGTAAACTGCAATACCTGTTCAGTACAAAAACCAAACTTTTTGTTGTTGACCGAAACGGTGTGAACCTCGAAGCTTTTCCGGTTACATTTCCTAGGAAAGCAACAAATGGTATAAGTGTTTTAGATTACGACAACAATCGTATTTACCGTTATTTTGTGGCTTGTGATGATAAAAAAGTGTATGCCTACGACAAGGAAGGAAAAATTATGTCGGGTTGGGTTTTTGAGGGGACAAAATCGGCAGTAACCACACCAATCCAGCATTTTCGGGTCAAAGGGAAAGATTATATTGTTTTTAAAGACAGATACCGGATTTACATTCAAAACCGAAAAGGAGAGCCGGTTGTAAAAACTGCCGCGGAATTCGAAAACTCACGAAATCCGTTGATTCTCGGTCTTGGCAAAACCCCTGAAATTATTGCTACCGACACAAAAGGAACTATTTACAACATTAATTTTGACGGAAATTTTACGCAAAAGAAAGTTGGCAAGTTTGATGACAAACACTTTTTTATAGCCGATGATTTGAACGGCGACAATGCAATGGAATATGTTTTTGTTGATGGAAAGGAATTGTCAATTATAGATGAAAGTGGAGCAGTTTTGTTTACCCAGAAATTTCCAAATACAATTCCAAATCAACCCAATGTTTATCGTTTTGGTTCGAAACAGAAAAAAATTGGGATCGTGGATGCAAAAGCTAACCGGATTTATTTGCTTGATGCAACAGGAAAACCGCATCCGGGATTTCCCTTGCAGGGCGCTACCGATTTTAGCATCGGCAAAAGCACACAAAGCGCGAGAAACCTCAGTTTGATTGTGGGGAGTAAAGGTGGGAGTGTTTATTGTTATTCGTTGGATTAGTTTTTCTCAAAAACATAAATCACAGAGCTGCACTTTGCAGGATTGAAAATGCTGTTTAACCATGAAAGTTTCCCATAAAAAATCCCTTTTAAAAGTGCCAGTTTCGATTTTTTGTATTTCTCGCTCAGCATGGAAACATAAAACGAATCAAAGGGCATGGAGTGTAGCGAAGTCAGTTTAAAGCCATGCTTTTCGCCCAGTTGCTCCATTTGTTTGGGCGCAAAATGCCAGATATGTCGCGGCACATCATAGGCAGCCCAAAATTCGATGTAATGTTTTGCATCCGAAGAATCATTGTTTGGGACTGCAATTATCAATTTTCCGTCGTTTTTTAACAAGCGGTTAAAAGTTGCCATGTTTTCGTTCAGTTGATGAATGTGTTCCAGTACGTGCCAAAGTGTAATCGCATCAAAACTTTTTTCCTTTAGCGCGAATAATTTTTCAGAAGGAAGATTGTCGAGATTGAATTCTTTTTTTGCAAAATCGCGGGCATCGCTGCTCTTTTCGGTGCCGGTAACCCGCCAACCAAATTCTTTCATTTCATTCAGGAAAAAACCTGTGCCGGTGCCAACATCCAAAATGTCGCCATTTCGCAGCCCGGTTGTTTTTTCAACCAAACGCCTTTTCCGGCCAAGCATGTATTTACGAACTGAATGATAAACCGAATTTACAATCCCTTCTGATGTATTCGAATGTGAAATGTAATTTTCCGATTGGTAATAACGGCCAATATGCTCTTCATCTTCAATGTCTTTGGTAATTTTAAATCCGCAAAAAATACATTGTTTTATCTGAAATTCTTCACCGGAAACAAAAAAATCTGTACAGGTTAAAAACGTTTTGAAAACATTTCCATCGCAAACAGGACACTGCTGAACATTAAATTTTGACATTTTTTTGAAATTTAGGCGCAAGATAGTAATTCTGGCTTTTTATTGGTAATGTGTGAATCTACCCTTTATATTTATGGATTGATATTACCACAGATTCACAGATTGAAAAAAAAACCACGAAAACTATTGTTCCCGTGGTCTGTTTTTTTGTTTGTGATATTTTTCATGCCACTCTTCTTTGAAGAGGTTGGGAGAGGCTTCTTTATATTATTAGCATTGCGTCCCCGTAAGTTCCAAAACGGTAGTTTTCTTTAATAGCGGTTTTGTAGGCTTCCATCACAAAATCGTATCCGCCAAAAGCCGCAACCATCATCAACAAAGTAGAATAGGGGAGATGGAAATTCGTAATCATCGAGTTGGCCACATTAAAGTCGTAAGGAGGAAAAATAAATTTATTTGTCCAGCCTTCAAAAGGGTTTAAATACCCTTGTGTTGACACCGAGCTTTCTATTGTACGCATTACAGTTGTTCCAACTGCACAGATATTTTTCTTGAGGTCTTTTGCATTATTCACGACTTTGCAAGCATCTTCCGGTATCCAAATTTGCTCCGAATCCATTTTGTGTTTTGTCAAATCTTCAACATCAACACTCCTGAAGTTACCCAAACCAACGTGTAGTGTGAGATAAGTAAAATCCACGCCTTTGATTTCAAGTCTTTTCAGTAGTTCACGGCTGAAATGTAAACCGGCGGTTGGGGCTGCAACAGCGCCTTCATGCTTGGCAAATATAGTTTGATACCTTTCTTTGTCTTCAGGTTGAACCGGGCGGTTGATAAACTTTGGAAGCGGTGTTTCGCCCAAATCATATAATGTTTTTTTGAATTCGTCATAAGGACCATCAAACAGGAATCTGAGTGTCCTTCCTCGTGAAGTTGTGTTGTCGATAACCTCTGCAACGAGTAAATCGTCATCTCCAAAATAAAGTTTATTTCCAATCCTGATTTTTCGGGCAGGGTCAACCAAGACGTCCCAAAGCCTTTGTTCGCGGTTTAACTCACGCAAAAGGAAAACTTCTATTTCAGCGCCGGTTTTTTCTTTATTTCCATACAAACGTGCAGGAAATACCTTTGTATTGTTAAAAACCATTACATCTTTATTATCGAAATAATCAAGCACATCTTTAAATAGTTTATGTTCAATTGTGCGCTTTGCCCTATTTAAAATCATTAATTTCGATTCGTCCCTGTTACCGGCAGGATGCAGAGCAATTTTATTAGGGTCTAACTCAAACTTAAATTTTGATAATTTCATATAATAATTGTTTTATGTTTAATAAAATGTTGCAAAGTGAATTGCAAAAAGTAATTTTTTTAACGATAGTTGGTATTATTTCAAGTTACTATGTAAACGCTGTAACTGTCAATTGGTTTCAAACCGGTTTAAATTTTGCATAAAATAGTCAATTGTCATTGCATTTTCAACTTTGTAATCTCCTATACGTGTTCTTTTTAGCACTGTTAAGTATGCACCGCATTTAAGTTTATCCCCAATATCACGGGCCAACGAGCGAATATAAGTTCCTTTGCTGCATACAACTTTTATTACAGCAGTTGGCATATCAAACGAAATCAGTTCGATGTCCTTGATAACAATTTTCCTTGATTTAAGTTCTAACGTTTCCCCTTTTCGTGCATAATCGAAAGCTCTTTTCCCCTTCACTTTAACAGCCGAAAAAACTGGAGGCACCTGCTCGATTTCCCCAACAAATATTTTTAAGGCAGTTTTAAAAAGTTCTTCTGTAACAAAAGAACAATCATTTTGGCTGTCTTCTTCTGTTTCCAAATCAAATGAAGGAGTTGTGGCACCTAATTTAATAGTTGCAATGTATTCTTTTTCCTGTTCCTGATAGGATTCTATTTGTTTTGTTGCCTTTCCAGTGCATAAAATCAACAAACCTGTTGCAAGTGGATCGAGTGTTCCTGCATGGCCAACTTTCAATTTCTTGATCCCTGTTAATTTGTACAAGGCATTTCGCACCCTGCTAACCAAATCAAAGGAGGTCCATTCAAGGTCTTTATCAAATAATAAAACCTCACCATTTGCGAAATTATAAGATTTTTTGAACTCAGGCATTTGTAATCAATTAGAATTCAGTTGTTTGCATTGTTTTGCAAAATTCAGGGTGCAAAGATAGCAAATACCCAAAAAAACCAAACAACAAATGGGGAAATAAATTGATTTGCTTTAATTGTGTTAAATTAAGATTGATTATTGTTTTTTTGGTTTCCTCATAATTGCGAAAATTTCAAAAGCAAAACCAAATAATAATATACTTGGGGCAAGGGTTATCCGGCGGAAACTAAAAATATCGGGATTAAAAACATTGGGGTCATCACTACCTCCGCCTGCCATTAAAATAAACCCAACCACTATTATTGCAAATCCAATAGCCATTAATTTGTAGTTTTCTTTTCCAAGAGCAAAACCAGTGTTATCTTTTGTTTCTTTTTTAGCCATTTTAATATTTTTAGCGGGGTAAAGATAGTTAATAAAACATTTCGTCAAATTTCATGCTCAGAAATTTGTTGACAGCAAAAAAGGTTGACAGTATCGAAAAAAGCAACCCAAGAACAAAAACTGAGGCAAAAACAATGCCCGTGGGGTAAATAACTTCCGAAGAGATTAAACCCTGTAATTCTTTTCGGTATAAATAAATACCTGCAAATATTATAGAGTTGGCTATAATAGATCCGAAAAAACCCATTTGCATACTTTGTTTTAGAAACGGTTTTCGTATAAACCAATTACTTGCCCCAACCATTTGCATAGTATTGATTGTAAAACGCTGAGAATATACCGAAATCCGTATTGTATTGTTTATCAATGCCACAAAAATAATTGTAAGCAGTGCGCTGATTATCAGCACAAAAAAGGTAATTTTTTTTATGTTTTGATTGATGATCTGAACCAAATCTTTTTGGTAATAAACTTCATCAACCTGTGGGTATGAAATGAATAGTTTTTCTAAATGTTGTAAACTGTCGGCGTTGGTGTAATTGGCAAACAGTTTTATTTCAATTGATTCAAAAAGTGGATTGTATCCCAGGAAACCTGTAAAATCCTCTCCCAATTGTTCGGTCAATTCTTTACTGGCAGTTTCTTTGTCGATAAAACGGGTTGATTTTACAAAACTGCTTTTATTTAATTTTTCCTGAAGTTTTTTTATTTCAGCGGGTTTTACATTCTCGTTCAGTACAAGCGTAAAACCTATTTTCTCGCGAACATAATCGGATAATTGACTTCCATTTACAAGGATAATTCCAAGGAAACCCAACATGGTTAACACCAACGAAATGCTTATTAGTGAAGTAATCCACGAATTAAAAATCCGTTCTTTTAATTTTTTCGGTTTTGTTTCTTTCATTTTAATTGTGCGAAGAATATTTATACGCTGTTATAAACGTCAAAAGTAAGAAAAATGATGGTTTACGAAAAACAGAAATTGGCATAGGTAAGTTTAATATTTCTTGTTGGTTTTTTATGAAATCGATTCTTTCTAATGTTTTAAAATGGTGCCAATATACCTTTGACAAACTTTTCGTTAACAACCACTTAATAACACTAAAAATTAATTACTATTTTTTGGAAATATGAAAAAAGGGAATACTTTTGCAGTCCCGATTATTGTCCTTAGTATTAAGGAGTGTAAATAGTTGATTTTCTTTGCAGTAATGATTTTTGTTAATATTCCGTTGCGATAAAAATTTGATCTGTTGAAAAAATCGAGAGTTTCTGAATAAAAAAATTAAATAAAGTGGACACACTTAGTTATAAAACAGTTTCGGCAAATAAAGCCACTGCCAATAAAGAGTGGATTTTAGTTGATGCCGAGGGTCAGGCTTTAGGACGATTGGCGAGTAAAGTTGCCAAAATCCTTAGAGGTAAAAACAAACCGTTATTTACCCCACATGTTGATTGTGGCGATAATGTAATTGTCATTAATGCTGAAAAAGTAATAATGACCGGTAAAAAAATGAGCGACAAAGTTTATATCCGTCACACTGGTTACCCAGGCGGACAACGTGAGCAAACTGCTGCTGAAATTTTAGCTAAGTACCCTGAACGGCTTGTTGAAAAAGCAATTAAAGGTATGTTGCCAAAAAACAGGCTGGGCAGAAGGTTATTTACTAACGTACATGTGGTAGTTGGTGCTGAGCACAAACATGAGGCTCAAAAACCAAAGGTTGTTGATTTAAACACGATTAAATAGGCAAAATGGAATTAGTTAATACATTAGGACGAAGAAAAACAGCGGTCGCACGTATTTATCTGAGCGAAGGTAAAGGTAATATTACTGTTAATAAAAGGGAGTTTAAAGAATACTTCCCATCGCTTATATTGCAATATATTGTTTTGCAGCCGTTAAACCTGATTGGTGTTTCGGAAAATTACGATATCAAAGTAAACCTCGATGGCGGTGGTGCTAAAGGGCAGGCTGAAGCTTTGCGTTTGGCAATTTCCCGCGCATTGGTTGAAATTGATGCGGAAGCAAGGAAAGAATTGAAAGCTGCAGGTTTCCTTACACGTGATCCTCGTGAAGTGGAACGTAAAAAACCGGGACAACCAAAAGCAAGGAAACGTTTCCAATTCTCAAAACGTTAATATTAGTTATTCAATATATGGATCTAAAACGGTTGAGACTTCCGATAAATCGGGACTACTCAATAGTTGCTTTTAGGACATAAAAAAAGTAAAAAGATGCCAAGAACAAATTTTCAGGAATTATTAGATGCAGGTGCACATTTTGGTCACCTCAAAAGGAAGTGGAATCCAAACATGGAACCATACATTTTCATGGAGAAAAATGGAATCCACATTATCGACCTTCAAAAAACGATTGTAAAAATTGACGAAGCTGCTGCTGCAATTAAACAAATTGCAAAATCAGGCCGTAAAATTTTATTCGTTGCGACAAAAAAACAAGCCAAAGACCTGGTTTCAGAATTGGTAACCGAGATAGGAATGCCGTTCGTTACTGAACGCTGGCCTGGTGGGATGCTTACAAACTTTCCTACTATCAGGAAAGCAGTAAAGAAAATGGTGTCAATCGACAGGTTGGCAAAAGATGCTGCGTGGGACAATCTTTCAAAGAGGGAAAAACTCCAGATTACAAGGCAGCATGCAAAACTTGAAAAAATGTTGGGAAGTATTTCCGACCTTTCACGTTTGCCAGCCGCTTTGTTTATCGTTGACGTAATGAAGGAAAAAATAGCTGTTCGCGAAGCTCAACGCCTCGGGATTCCTGTGTTTGCTATGGTTGACACAAATTCAAATCCTGATGATGTTGATTTTGTAATCCCGGCAAATGATGATGCTTCTCAATCAATTAAATTGATTGTGGGTATTATGACGGAGGCTGTCCGCGAAGGATTAAACGAACGTAAATATGAAAAAGATACAGCAGAACCTGATGAAGAAGTAGAAGAAGCTCCAAGAAAGCCCAGGAGAAAACCAAGGGTAAAAGCCGTGAAAGCAGCGACAGATGCTGACGATACCGATGATGATAACAAATAAGAAATCAGGTAAATAAATTAAAACATTTAAAAAGAAATTCTAATATGTCGTTTACAACTGCCGATGTAGTAAAGTTACGAAAAGTAACAGGCGCAGGGATGATGGATTGCAAAGGTGCCCTGGCAGATGCCGATGGTAATTTCGAAAGAGCAGTAGAAATTATCCGTGAAAAAGGAAAATTAGTGGCTAATAAACGTGCCGACAGGGACGCAGCAGAAGGTGTTGTTCTGGCAAAGGTTTCAGCCGATAAAAAATTCGGTGCAATGGTCGTTTTGAATTGCGAAACCGACTTTGTTGCAAAAAATGAAAATTTTGTTGCTTTTGCTGATAGCATTTTAAATATAGCTTTAGAAAATAAAGCTGAAAGTTTGGAAGAACTTAAAGCTTTCAATTTGAACGAAAGAACAATTGAAACACAAGTTACCGAACAAACTGGTGTTATTGGAGAAAAAATTGAACTTTCATATTATGCTAAAATCAATGCCGAAACTGTAATTGGTTATATCCACCCTGGAAACAAACTTGCTACTTTAGTTGGTTTCAACAAAGCTGATGTGGATATTAACGTTGCAAAAGACGTAGCTATGCAGGTTGCTGCAATGGCACCGGTTGCTGTTGACAAAGATTCAGTTTCGCCGAAAGTGGTTGAAAAAGAATTGGCAATTGCAAAAGAAAAATACCGTCAGGAAGGAAAACCAGAAGCAATGCTCGATAAAATTGCACAAGGTGCTTTGAATAAATTCTTTCAGGAATCAACTTTGCTGAACCAGACTTATGTAAAAGATGGTAAAATCAGCATCAAAGAATTTTTATCTCAAAACGATAAAGGACTTACAGTTACAGCATTCGACCGTTATACGTTGAATGTTTAATTGAAAGGATAATAATATTGAAAAAAGCTACTCGTTAATTTGGGTAGCTTTTTTTTGTTTATATAAATCGTAATTGTTACGGTAACTTGCTGAATTTCCGGATAAAATTATCCCCATTTAACGAATAAAGTTTTAATATAAATACACCTGGCCTTAGCCTTGTGATATCTATTGAAAAGTGTTTTGAGTTGATATTGTTTTGCACTAACATTTTCCTTCCACTTAAATCAAATATTTCAAAAGAAATGATTTGATCTTGATTGTCACTGATGGTAATTTTAGATTGGGCTGGATTGGGATAAACTGTTAATTGTTTTTCATAAAGTTTCATGTTGATTCCGACTGATAATTTTGATGAAATATTCCAGTTTAACGCCTGGCTGTTATCTGAATTAATATCAGTCAATTCCAGAAAGAATCCGCTACCGTCATCTTCAACTGGCCATGGTGAATCGCCCATATATGTCATTGAATCAATTACGTTCCCAAATGCATCCGACAACACTATTTTTTCTGATTTGTTTGAAAGATTTCTTGTAAACTGGTCAAACGGAATTGAACCGTAAAACTCTTCAAACGCACTCGAATTACCAGCGAGAAAAAGCCTTTTGCCAGCCTCAATTGTTGAATTGGGTGGAAACTGAAATGTAATTCCCAACTGACTAAAATAAATGCCTGTTAAATCAACAGTTTGTTTGCCATTGTTTGTGATTTCAATAAACTCCAAATCGTCACTCGAAAACTCATCAGTGGGTACCGGATTGTAATTTATTTTTGAAATTACCAATTGCGGAACAATGGGATTTGAGCAAGAGGAAAAGCTGTTTAGTCTCGCATTTAACCAGTTGATACGGGATTGCAGCCATTCTTTAATTTTGGCAATTTCGCCACTTTGGTTTGGAATGGTCCCCCATCTTTTATTCTCTCTAATCGCTGCTTCCGAAACAAGATTTGATACTTGATCCATTCTATCCCCAATTGTAAAATAACTTAATGGTCCGTTTGTGGCACTCAACTCTTTCCATCTTTTTGTCAGATAGCATTTGAATTGAGGGTTATTGTATAAATCCCTCCAGAATTTTGATCCAGTGTTATCTCCATTGTCAAATTGCCAAACATCAGTGTGGCTCCGATCCAGGCCCCAATGAAAGAGATCGTTGCCGAAGGTCAAATCGAAATCCCAAACCGGGCCTGCTCTTAATTTTCCACCCCGATCTTTATGGAAATAGGTACTGATTTGATATGCATCTGAATTGGAGGCAATTTCGTTTATCAGCATAAAATCAATAAAACTGGGCACATCGATAATGGATGGATAGCCATTTGTTATGGAGGAATTCTGGGTAGCTGCCCGCATTTGAAGAGTTGTGAATTGGTTTTTTATATAATTTCTTTGATTTGTTGATATATTCCATGGGTTTGGGTTTTCGTATATATAATCTGTTGTTTGGCTATATGATTCCATTCTCCATGACACAGGATCTCCACCGGTGGTTTTATCAGCTTTAGTAACATATCCACCGGTTAATTGTGGAAATTCATTGTCGGTATTTGTCATTTTTACGATGTTGATCCGATCATCATCAACTTTTAATTTTTCCATAAAAATGTACAACCCTTTGTAGTCGCCGTTTATCACAACTTCGCAATATTTACCCCTTGCGGCATAATTTCCAAGGCTTCTTGATAAATCGTAGGAAAGGTAATTCCTGATAAGGGATGGGTCAAAAGCAAGTGAATTTAAAACCCAGTCATTTTCTTTGGGCATCCCGAGGATTTCAACATTGTTATTAGTTATATTATCTTCTTTTAGTGTTGTAAGTCCGTATGGTTTTTTGGGAAGTGATTGCGATGATGAACCCCTTTTTTCTATACCAATCCGGCCATTATAATTCAGATATTTCGGATTTTTTTGGTCGGTCATGTAATTTCGTGAACCATCGGGCCTGAAAATTATTTTCATGGTTGCCAAAACTTTGGGTTCGTCAGGGATTTCCATTGGCCAACCTGTTTTCGGGTTGTTGTCGGTAGTAATAATAACAATTGGAAGATTACTGTCCGTCAGTATTTGGGCTTTGGAAATTGTCGCCAGCAACAATAATATCGGAATCAGTAATATTTGCTTCATTGTTGAATTTACGATTTGAGATTCACCGGTAGTTGTTTTTCTTTTGGATTGTCTCAAATGTAACTTTATTTAGGAGGAAAAGCAAAATATAGAAATTGTGATTGTGTTTAAAACTGGCTATTTTCCCATATAGCTATTTTACCTTCATTTTATCTTTAAAAACCTTTTTGAATTTCTCTACTTTCGGCGCTACAACATATTGACAGTAGGGTTGGTTTTTGTTCCGGGCGAAATAATTTATGTGGTAATCTTCGGCAATATAAAAAGTATCGAAAGCAGTAACTTCTGTTACGATTGGCTTGTCGTACGCTTTTTCCTTTTCAAGTGCCTTTATTATTTCTGTAGCAGTTTGTTTTTGTTTTTCGGAATGATAGAAAATCACCGAACGGTATTGTGTGCCCACATCATTTCCTTGTCTGTTGAGCGTAGTGGGGTCGTGGGTAACAAAAAATACTTCCAGAATTTCCGAAAAACTAACAATATCAGGATCAAATG
>JBBQPP010000087.1:0-10829 GCA_038217255.1 Bacteroidales bacterium
CAACAATACAGTTCAGGAATATCAATTTACCGCCCCATGGCAATTCATGAATCTGTTCATCGCGTATTGAAAGTTTTTGTTCCTTATCGCCAAATTTGAACATTTTTTTAGGATCGACACCTTCTTCAAAAGGTTCGATAATTAAATGAACCTCACCAAACTGACCCGCTCCGCCTGATTGTTTTTTATGACGGTAATCTGCCTGTGCAGCTTTTGTAATGGTTTCGCGGTATGGTATTTTTGGTGCGAAAGTATCTACTTCGATTTTATACACATGATCGAAATGCCATTTTAAAATATTCAGGTGGTATTCTCCTTGTCCCTGAACAATTAATTGTTTTAACTCTTTTGAAAACTCAATTAAAAAAGTTGGGTCTTCGTATTTTATTTTGTTTAAAACTTCGCCCACTTTTTCATCGTCCGAATCATTCTTTGCTTTCATCGCAACAGTAATTCGTGGAAGTGGAAATTTTATAGGTTGGAATATTGTGTCAGCATCTTTTACTGCAAGTGTTTGGTTATATTTTGTTTCTTTTAATTTAACAGTGCAGCCAATATCGCCAGCGACAAGTTCTTCCACTTTTTCGCGGTTTTTACCTGCCGAAACAAATATTTGCGAAAGGCGTTCCTTGTTGCCAGTGGTGGTGTTGATTAAATCGAGGCCCTCAGTAATTTTACCCGACATTACTTTGAAGTAGGTAATTTCGCCTACATGCGATTCTACTGAAGTCCTGAAAACAAACAAACAAGGTTTTCCCGATTCTTCCATTTTAACAGGCTGGCCACTGATTACCGGGATCATTTTCTTTTCGTTTGGTGCCGGAGCAATGTTGCTGATGAATTCGAGTAAACGGCCCACACCAATATTTTTCTTTGCACCTACACAAAAAACCGGTACAACACTCCGATCTAACATCCCTAATTTTAAACCCTTGCGCATATCGTCTTCGCTCAACGTACCTTGATCAAAATACAATTCCATAAGCGATTCTTCGTTTTCAGCTGCCATTTCAACCAATTGGTTGTGCAACTCATCAGCTTTTTCCGTTTCAGAAGCAGGAATATCAACAATTTCAGGTTTTCCGCCGTCTTTGCCATATTTGTACATCTTCATCTTCAATACGTCGATTATTGAAGAGAATCCAGGACCGGCATCAAGAGGGTATTGAACAACTGTAACTTTATTTCCAAAAGAATTTTTGCATTGATCAAGTGCTGATTCATAATTTGAATTGTCGTGGTCCAGTTGGTTGAAAACAATTATCAATGGAGTTTTCAAGGTATCTGCGTGTCTTACAGCACTTTCGGTCCCTGCCTCAACACCGTTTGTGGCATTGATAGTCAAAAGTCCCAGTCCCGTTACATATAAAGAAGAAACAACGCCGCCGCAAAGATCGTCCATTCCTGGAGCATCAATGATGTTGATTTTCTTTCCGTTGTATTCGGAATAAAGTAGTGTTGGATAAACTGAATTTCCATAGTCTTGTTCAATTGGAGTGTAATCTGAAACTGTATTTTTTGCAGTTACTTCACCCCTGCGATTTATAACTCCACCCTCGAAAAGCATAGCTTCTGCAAGGGTGGTTTTCCCACTGCCGGCATTCCCGATTAAGGTAATGTTGCGGACTTGTTCCGTTTTGTAAACTTTCATTTTTATTGGTTTTTATTCGTTTAAAATCTCTTTATTGCCAATTCTTTTTGACTGAGACCACCAAAATTAGTAATAATTTATTAACAATCAAGCCACGTAAAACAGTTAAAAATGCCACCTGTTTAAATTGAATTGCTGTTGTTTTATTTAATTACCCTTATTTAGATTGATTATAAAAAAAGAAGGGTAAAATGAATGTAAAATGAAATTTTAATCTACATTTGTACCAATTATGTGATAAAAGTCACGTTTGAATTATGATAAAAATTTCTTCTGACATAAAAATGGTTTCAATGGCATGCTCAATAATGTGGATGTGTTGTAATGTTTTATATGGCAGAAGGAAATTATAATAATAAATCAGGTTTGATTATTGACAAAAGCCCTTCTGTTAAATGCAGGAGGGCTTTTTTTTTAGTAGATTGTTGAATGAATTGGTGAAATATGAAACAGACTGTTAACAAACGAAAATCAGTGGAAAAAGGGTATCGAAGCGTAGTGAAAACCATTTCCTGGCGTGCACTTGGTACTATCGATACAATAATTATTTCATGGATAATTGTGGGTAATTTTCGTTTTGCGGTTTCTATTGGTGGTGTTGAATTGTTTACAAAAATGTTCCTTTACTATTTTCACGAAAGGCTTTGGGCACGCAGCAGTTTTGGTCTTGTAAAACAACCTCCGATTGAATATGAAATTTGAAAAAATGAAAAAGAATTTCCTTCCCATATCCATCGATATAGCGAACCAAAAAATACTGATTGTTGGAGGTGGAAAAAGTGCCCACAAAAAACTTAAAATATTACAGCGTTTTGATGCTGAAGTTGAAGTACTGGCTATAAATGTTTGCCCGGATATCAAACAATCAGGGGTTAAATATGTTGAAAGGGGATATGAAAAATCGTTGTTGAAAGGTTATATTATGCTGTACTCCTGTACAAACAATTTCGAACTCGACAAACAGATTTTGGCTGATGGAAAAGAGATGGGTGTTTTGGTAAATATCCACGATAAGCCCGAATTATGCCAGTTTGTTTCGCCGGCCATTTACAAGGATGGCAACATTACTGTGGCAGTTGGATCGAATGCCAAAAATGTGCATGAATCCATAAAAATCCGCAATGAAATTCAGGAATTTTTAAAAACAAAGAATTATAAAATTGATTAATACGAATGAAGACAAATCCTTTAAGTGAAAAACAATTGTTGGCATTAAACGAGCTGACGAAAGAAATAACACCCGAGCAAATTATTTGGTTGAGCGGGTTTTTGGAAGGAAAGATTTCAGGGCTAAGTCCGGCGATAAATGGAGCAGGTATTTCCAGTCTTTCAGCTGTTACCAGCGCACCTGAGTCGAAAATCAACCTTACCATTTTATACGGATCCGAAACCGGAAACGCAAAAACACAGGCCGATAAATTGGCCGAAAAAGCATCATTTAAGAATATTACGGCAACTGTTTATAGTATGTACGACTATAATTACAAAAAGCTGAAAGAGGAAGAAAATGTTGCCATTATTGTTAGTACCCATGGTGAAGGAGATCCACCTGACATGGCCGAAGATTTTCACAAATTTATTACCGGTAAGCGAGCACCTAAGCTGCCAAACCTCAGTTATTCGGTTTTGGCGCTTGGCGATAAATCATATAAATATTTCTGCAAAACTGGTGAAGATATTGATGCTGGTTGTAAAGCAACAGGCGCTTTCCGATTGACTCCACTTGTAAAATGTGATGTTGACTATGAAGAAAGTGCTGATATTTGGATGAATAATTTTCTGCTGAACCTGGCACCTGCTCAAACAACTTCTGAACCGATTGCCGTAAGTGTAGTTGAAGTTATATCTGATTTAGAATTCTCAAAAAGGAATCCGTATATGGCAACTGTGCTTGAAAAAGTAAAAATTACCGGTCGCGATTCTGACAAGGAGGTGTATCATTTGGAACTTTCGCTGGAAGCATCCGGAATTACCTACGAACCAGGTGATTCAGTAGGTATTTTTACCCAAAATCCTGAATCACTGGTTAATCAGATTATAGAAAAAACAGGTTTCAATCCAGACCAATTGGTTGACATTAAGGTTGGTGAAGTGACGTTTACTGAAGCTCTTTCTTTTCATCTTGAAATAACTATATTAACATTCGATATAATCAAGAAGTATTTCGAACGGACAAAAAACAAAGACCTTGAAAAACTGATGAATGATGATCCGTTACTCGATGAATATCTTTACGGACATGATGTGTTAGACCTCCTTGAAGATTTTCCTTTCGACTGGAATATCAATAAATTTGTTGAAATTTTAAGGCCCCTTCCAGCGCGTTTATACTCTATTTCTTCAAGCATGGAAAGTGTTGGGGAGGAGGTTCATGCTACTGTTTCAGTTGTGCGTTACGAACGCAAAAACAGGTTGCGCACAGGAGCATGTTCTTCGCACTTGGCTGATAACATTGAAATTGACGACCAGATTCCCATTTATATCGAAAAAAATCCATCGTTCAAACTTCCTGCAAACGGTTCAAACATTATTATGGTGGGCGCCGGTACCGGAATTGCGCCTTACCGCGCTTTTATGCAGGAACGCGAGACCAGGGGGATTGAAGGAAAATCGTGGTTGTTTTTTGGGGATAGGCGGTTCAATGCTGATTTTTTGTACCAGATTGAGTGGCAAAAGTTGCTCAAATCAAAACACCTTGAAAAAATGGAGGTAGCTTTCTCCCGTGATCAGGCGGAAAAAATATATGTTCAGCATAAATTGCTCGAAAACCAAAAGGAGATTTACAAGTGGATAGAAGAGGGCGCTTATTTTTACCTTTGTGGTGATATGCGTAACATGGCTAAAGATGTAAACAAAACTCTCCTTCAGATTATTCAAAGTGAAGGTGGGATAAGTGAGGAAAAAGCAACGGAATACGTAAAAAAATTGAAAAGGGAAAAACGCTTTCAGGCGGATATTTATTGAGAAAAGACGTAAATGCGTCAATGCAAGAATGCTATAATGCATTATTGGAAGAGGGGAAAAATGAGAGATTGATACAATGCTTTAATGCGGGAAGGAATTAGAAAATAAATTATAAAAGACGAAAAGAAAAATTACAAACAACGTGATTGTCAGAAAACATTTCACTTTTCACTTTTTACTTTCTGTCTTGATACTTGCTACTATTTATCTTAAATCTGAAAAAAACAAAAAATGAACGATACAATTAACTGGGAAGTACTATCAGAAGTTGAAAAACTAAAATACGACAGCAATTATTTGAGGGGTAATTTGCTTGAAAGTTTGGCGGATCCAATAACCGGGGCAATCTCAACGGGAGATACGCAAATTTCCAAATTCCACGGTATGTACCAGCAGTGGGATCGTGATATTGATAAGGAGCGTAAAAGTCAAAAGCTTGAACCTGCCTTTTCTTTTCTCATCCGTGTGCGTGTTCCCGGAGGTGTGGTAACCCCGGCACAATGGCTCACAATGGATTCATTGGCAGATAAATATGCAATCGGGACTTTAAAAATTACAACCCGGCAAACTTTTCAGTTGCATGGGGTTTTAAAGAAAAATCTAAAAAGTACAATTCAAAAAATAAATGAAAGTTTGTTGGATACAATTTCTGCTTGTGGCGATGTAAACCGAAATGTGATGAGCCATGCCAACCCATCAGAATCTCCGTTTTATCCGGAAGTGATTGATATGGCAAAAAACTTAGGGAACCACCTCTTGCCAAAAACCCGCGCATATCACGAAATTTGGTTGGACGAAAAATTGGTTGCCGACAGTAAAACAGAGGAACCCATTTATGGGGATCGTTATTTGCCCCGAAAATTTAAGATAGCAGTTGTTATTCCGCCCAACAATGATTGTGATGTTTTTTCGCAGGATTTGGGTTTTATCGCAATCGTTAAAAACAATAAAATTATTGCTTATAATATTGTAATCGGTGGAGGTTTGGGATCCACTTTTGGGACGCCCGAAACTTATCCGCGGCTGGGAAATATTATCGGGTCTTGCACTCCTGAACAAGTTATTGATGTGGCAGAGAAGGTGGTTTTAGTTCAGCGCGACAATGGTGACCGCCAAAATCGCAAGGTAGCGCGTTTTAAATATACTATTGACAGAAACGGATTGGACTGGGTAAAAAACGAAATTGAAAAATATTTAGGTTACAAATTACTTGCTGAAGTTCCAGTGAAATTCGATCGCAATGGAGATAGTTACGGATGGAAAAAAGGTACTGATAATAAATGGCACCTCACTTGTTTTGTTGAAGGAGGCCGTGTTCGTGATATAGAAAATAGAAAAATGAAAACTGCTCTGCGTGAAATTGCAACTATTACCAATGGCAATTTCATCCTGACAGGCAACCAAAATGTAATTATAGCAGGTGTTTCAGAAACTATTAAAAAGAAGGTAGATGCTATCCTGAAATTACACAATGTTTCACCCACCGAAATTTCGGGATTGCGAAAAAACTCAATTTCATGTGTTGCACTGCCCACGTGCCCGTTGGCTTTTGCAGAAGCTGAAAGATATTTGCCCGATTTAATTTCTAAAATCGACATTATTTTAAATGAATTCGGATTGTCGAAAGAAGAAATTGTAATTAGGATGACTGGCTGCCCTAATGGTTGTGGCCGCCCATATTTGGCCGAAATTGGGTTGATTGGAAAATCGCCCGGATATTACAATTTGTATTTGGGTGGAAATTTTGAAGGTTCGCGCTTAAATAATTTGTACAAAGAAACCATCCAGGAAGAAGATATTTTGAAGGAATTATATTCAATTATCAAAGATTTTTCTGAAAACAGAATTGAAAATGAACATTTTGGCGATTTTACAATACGAAAAGATTATGTAGCCGAAATAAAAGAAGGGAAAGAATTTAGACATTGAAATTATAAAATAAACACGATGAGAAAAACAGTTTCAATATTAGGATGTGGATGGTTGGGAACAGCATTGGGAAAAAAGCTTTTGGCAAAAAGGTATATTGTTAAGGGATCAACAATAACAACCGAAAAAATAAACGAACTGGAAACTACCGGTATTGAACCATATTATGTAAAAGTTGAGGCTGATTCGATAGAAATGGATTATGCAGCTTTCTTTAATACAAATGTGTTGATTATTTCAATCCCGCCCAAAAGGATCCAAAATATTGAAGAGATTTTCCCGCAACAAATAAACCAGATAATTAAATATGTCCAGCAATTGAAGATTCAAAACGTGATATTGATTTCATCTACTTCAGTTTTCGAGAATTGCAATATCACGGTTCGCGAGGGAGATGAAGGAAATCCCAATAAACCTGCCGGAAGGGCATTGTTGAAAGCCGAAAAAATGCTGATGGATTTAAAGGATACGAAAACAACTGTTTTAAGGTTTGGGGGATTGATTGGGTATAACCGCAATCCGGCGAGATTTCTGCTGGGGAAAACCGACGTTTCGGCAAGTACTCCGGTCAATCTCATTCATCGGGATGATTGCGTAAAAATTATTACTGAAATAATTGAAAAGGATATTTGGGGAGAGATTTTTAATGCGTGCAGTCCCGGACATCCTACAAAAAAGGATTTTTATACAAGAGCGGCTAAAATTGGCGACTTGCCAAAACCGGGGTTCATTGATAAATATGAAAATTACAAAATAGTTAACAGCGATAAACTGATAAAAAAACTGGAATATACATTTCAATACCCAAACCCAATGGATTATTTAAAGGAGCTTGAAGAATGGGCTTATCGCATCTAATATCGATTGTTGGCGCTGGCCCGGGCGATCCCGAATTACTAACCATGAAAGCCTTGAACCGTTTAAAAAATGCGGATGTGGTATTGTATGATGCTTTAACCGGCAATGAAATCCTTGATCAGGCAAACCCTGATTCCATAAAAATTTATGTTGGGAAATTGTACAAAGACGGGCAAGATCAGGTGGTACGGCAAAACGAAATTCATGCCTGGTTTTTAAAGTTCTCTAAATCAAACAAAAAGGTTGTACGATTAAAATCAGGTGACCCGATGATTTTTGGTCGTGGTGCCGAGGAAGTGCGTTTTTGTAAAGAGAACAACATAAATTATGAAGTTATTCCCGGTGTTACCGCTGGTGTTGCTGCTTCTGCTTTTTTCGATATCCCGTTAACCGAAAGAAGAAAAAGCAGCATGGTACTTTTTTGTGCCGGATACCGTTCTAACGACTGTTTTTCCAATATCGATACTTTAGTGCAAATTTTAAACTCGGGTTCGCCAACAGTAATATATATGGGTTTGAATATTTTGGCAGAACTGGCGGCTGCTTTGGTTGATAAAAGTGTTGAAAAATCCACTCCGGTTCAGATTTTAAGTAAAATTTCACTTTCAGATCAAAAAAACTATTCAACAACTTTGGGCGATGTTTCCAGGTTTTTACAACAAGAAAACCCCGAATCACCGGCAACAATAATTATTGGGAAATATGCCGAAAAGATTTGAAAGAAGCCGGAATCAATGCAAAGTTTAAAAGGTTCCATGAAAATATGTCTCTTTAAATTAATTGTAATTTATATCTATTTTTAGAGTTTTTAAAAATAAATGTTCAGAAAAGCCTGTTATATTATCCTCGTCAATTTATTGATTTGTAATGTAAACGCCCAAAATAATTTTATTTTAAGCGGTCACATTTCCGATGCTGCAACCGGCGAGGACTTACCGGGAGCAACTATTATTGTCGAAAACATTTCAAATACGGGCACAGCTACAAATTCATACGGATTCTATTCCTTAACCTTGTCTAAAGAAAAACATTTAATTCGCTATCAGTATGTTGGTTATACAGCTAAAGAAATTGAAATCGAATTATCACAAAACAAAGTTTTAGATGTTGAATTAACAGAAAAAACATATGAACTTGGTAATATTATAGTTACCGGCGATCGTCCGGATCGCAATATTTCGTCACTCGAAATGGGCAACGTAAAAATGGCCCCCAAAGAGATTGAAAAAATACCTGTCATTTTTGGTGAACAGGACATTGTAAAAACCATGCAGCTCACGCCGGGCGTAAAATCGGCAGGTGAAGGTAATTCAGGGTTTTATGTGCGTGGCGGCGGTATCGACCAAAACCTGATTCTGCTTGACGAAGCGCCTGTTTATAATGCTTCACATTTGCTGGGTTTCTTCTCAATTTTTAATTCAGAAGCCATTCGTGATGCCAATCTTATGAAGGGTGCTATCCCTGCCGAATATGGAGGGCGGGCATCATCGGTTTTCGATATAAAAATGAAAGAGGGGAACCTGAAGGAATATGGTGTGGCGGGAAGTATCGGGTTAATTTCGTCGAACCTGGCAATTGAGGGGCCAATTGTAAAAGACAAAGGATCGTTTATAGTTAGCGCCCGAAGAACTTATGCGGATGTATTTCTTATGTTTTCGAAAAAGCAGGATTTGAAGGATACCAAACTTTACTTTTATGATTTAAACCTGAAGGCAAACTACAAAATAAACAACAATAACCGTATTTACTTGTCGGGATATTTTGGGCGCGATGATTTTGGATTTGCCGACGAGTTTGGTTTCGATTGGGGAAATGCAACAGGAACCATCAGATGGAATCACAATTTCAGCGAAAAGTTGTTTTCGAATACCTCGTTTATCGTCAGCAATTATTCTTATGACATCAGTATTCTTGGCGATGTGAATGTTTCTATTGGTTCGCAAATTGACGATCTCAATTTTAAACAGGATTTTACCTATTACCTCAATGCACGAAATACTCTAAAGTTTGGCGGAAATGTAATTCATCATAATATAATGCCTGGAGAAATTAGGGTTCTGGGAGGTTCGAATATAAATCCCGAAATAATTTCAAACCGAAATGCAATTGAATGGGCGGCTTACATTTCAAACAATCAAAGTATTTCTGAACGGTTGAAACTTTACTATGGATTACGTTTGGCGCTGTTTAGCAATGTTGGTCCGGGTGAATTTTATGACTTTGACGAAAATGGCAATTTAACCAATACCACTGAAATTAAAGATTTTGAGTTTGTAAAAACACAAGGAGGGCTTGAACCGCGACTTGCATTAAATTATATGCTTTCATCAAAAAGTTCAATCAAAACTTCGTACAACCGCATTTACCAGTTTTTGCATTTGCTTTCAAATTCAACTACAACAACTCCAACTGATTTGTGGCTACCCAGCAGCAATAATGTCTTACCTCAAATCGCGGATCAGGTTTCGGCTGGTTATTTCCGGAATTTTAAAGACAATGAATTTGAATCGTCATTTGAAGTTTATTATAAAGACCTGAAAAATCAAATAGATTATAAAAATGGCGCCGATTTGGTTTTTAATTCAACAGTAGAAGCCGAACTTGTTTTTGGCCGCGGCTGGGCGTATGGCGCAGAATTTATGTTTAAGCGAAATTTAGGTCGATTAAATGGCTGGGTTAGCTATACCTGGTCGCGCACACTGCGGCAGTTTGATGAAATTAACTATGGAAATGCATTTCCTGCCCGACAAGACAGAATTCATGATTTAGCGTTGGTTGGTATTTATGAACTTGCGCCAAAATGGAGCCTTTCGGCCAACTGGGTTTATAACACCGGAAATGCAGTTACTTTCCCCAGTGGAAAATATGTAATCGAAGGGCTGGTTGCCGGTTATTACACTGAAAGGAATGGTTACAGAATGCCACCATATCACCGTATGGACATTGGTTTGACATGGCAACGCAAGAAAACCGAAAAATTTGAATCGAGCTGGAATTTCTCGGTGTACAATTTATATGCGCGTGAAAATGCTTATTTTATTCAATTCAGGCAAAATGAAGATAACCCGGCAGCGACTGAAGCCGTGCAATTTTCTATTTTTAAAGCGATACCTTCGGTGAGTTATCGGTTTAAATTTTAGTAGAGGCATAATATATTACCTCTCCATACAAAACAGGATTTTAAAAAAATGAACAAATTTAAATACATATTTCCGTTGATTTTTATGCTGGCGGTAGCATGTGAGAAGGTCATTGACGTGGATTTAAATGAAGCTGCCCCGGTTATTGTAATCGAAGGTAATTTAAGCAACAACATAAATGAGATTGAAGTTAAAATTTCGATGACTTCAAGCTATTTCGATACTTTGCCATCAGAAAAAGTTTTAGGAGCCGTAGTTAAAGTTACTTCTGATGTGGGCGACAATTT
>JBBQPP010000088.1:0-10722 GCA_038217255.1 Bacteroidales bacterium
TTGCCGAATTAGTTTACATGACAATATTTCAGAAGAAAGTTTAAAGTTCCGAGTTCAAAGTGTTGGTGAGTTGCGCGCTCCAAGTTCCAGGTTAGGTAAAATCCTAATTTTTTATTGCTTCCCGAAAATAATCGCTGGTAAGTTCATCAAAAAGATCTTCGCCTAATTTTGCAGCATTTTCCGAGTCACTTAATTGCAGGGTTCGGGTGAGTTCAATGCTTTGTTGGTGCAGATATTTCGAACGTTTTCCAAGAGCCAGGATTGTACGATAAAAAACTGTATTCAACGTACTGTCTTTTGCCAAAGTTGGCAATTCGTCAAAAAAGGGTTCGAACATTTCATCGATGGCCGATTTGTCAGTTAATGCAAGCCGTCCAATTAAATGAATTCCTGTGAATCGAATAACATGCTTTTTACCCCTGCACCATTCCATCGCTTTAATAAATGCGAATTTTGTTTTCACCCAAAGATTTGCAGATGCCTGCTCCGCAATTTCGGTGTTTTCAAAGGTTTTTGTCCAGAAATCAATTTGTTCTTCGGTAACCTCTTTCGGGCCGTCAATCAGGGTTGCCAAAATCATGGTTTCGCGCCATTGTTTGTTCCATAGTTTCAAAGCCAGCAAATGATCGGGTTCAAACTGTTTTGCAATTTCACGCAAGTCGATAATTGAAACACCCCAGTTTGTTTTATAATTAACCCCTTTTTGTTTCATCAAATCAGACACTTCGCCGTTTTTGCGCGATTTAACCAGCATTAAAATTTGCTGAAATTTCTTTTCTGTTTCCTGATTGTCGAGAATAAAATCCATTTTTTAAGATATGAGATTTTTAGTATTGAGACTGTACTCAATTAAATGATAAATTCAACAAATGCAAAAATAGCCAAAATGGCGAATGAGTAAATTGTATAAATTTTTATCGGAAGATATTCAGATAAACTTACATTCAGTTTTCTTTTAACCTCAACCGAAAGATATATTTTTTCAAAGAGGTAAGCGATAAAAGTGGCATAAGCGATTCCGTTAATTCCTAAGAACCGGACCAAAATCAAACTTAATGAAACATTTAGAATTAATTCCAAAAGTGCTGCCGTCATTATCGGTTTCGAAATTTGTAAGCCGTTCAACAAAGTTTGTGGTAACAATAATCTACTGATTATTATTAAAAGATAGATATTAAAAATGGTGGCGCTTTCAGCAAATTTGGGATTGAAAATGATGGGGAAAACCGAATGCGTTATTAAAAGCAGAGCAACGGTTACAGGGAAAAGAAAGTGGGAAAGCCGCGTTACACTCCGTTTTAGTTTTTGAAGATTCAACTTCAGTTGGTTTTCATTTGCAAAATCAGGCAACATTGCAGTACTTAAAGCATTTGCAAGCAACATTGCCAGAGGCAGTTCTCGTGCGCCATAACGAAAAATGGCAAATGTACCTTCATCGAAATACGATGTAACAATAAAACCATCGACAAATTGTGCCGACCCGCTTAAAAAAGTAGCCAAAATAAGAGGTCCTCCAAGTTTCAGATGTTCTTTTACAAATGAATGTGAATAACTGATTTCATGGTTAGAAATGAGAATAACTAAAAGCCATAAGTATCGCAAAACTGACGATAGGACCAATCCTTTCAAAGCCATCGAAATTCCAAAACCCAATATTACAGGCAGAGTTACAAGCACAAGTTGCACCGAAAATGAAACAATACTGTAAATTATTATTGCGCTGTTTTGCTTTTTAATGATGTAGAAATATTCTATCAGGTTTGCCGGAACGCCAAAAACGATAAAGGCAAGGAGCAACCAGATTTCGGGAATATTTTTTCCGTTTAAAAGGAAATTTGAAAACAGCGGCTGCATTAGAAACAGAAAAACAGTGGCAACGATACTAAAAACCTGAAGAATTACAAATGCACTAAAAATGTGCGATTTTTTGTTTTTATTGGTTACTGTAATTGGTAACAGCGCTTTTTGCAGACCGTTTAGCCAAAAGAAACTTACTGCCCCGGCAATAAAAACGAAGGTTTCATATTCTCCAATTTCGTTTTGGGTAATTGCGGTTTTTGTAAAAACAACACCAATTAAAATTAATGTTGTATACCGTATCAACTGGTAAAACTGAAAAGCTGAAATTGAATTTAATTTGTTTTTCACGTTTGATTTTGACTGGCGATAAAATTAGAAAAAAATACTTCCTTTTCAGTGCCTTTTTAGTTTACTGAAAAATACCTTTACAGAAGATTATGAAAGCTAATGAGAATCAATCTTTTCCAATGGTCGGTTTTTGGAGTATTTTTTACATGCTCTTATTTCTTAAAATCAAATTGTTACTTTACCCAATAACAATATTCATATAAACATTTGTAGTTAATTATTAATGAATATTTTTAAATGAAAGCATTACAAATCAACACGGCCAAAAATTTCTTGTTTTTTTTGCCTAAATTGAGCAACCTTTTACTTGCAACAGTTGTTAAAGGATTGTTTTTATAAAAAACCTTAGTGTTTATTACTAAACTGAACAGCATGAGAGAATTTTTTCTTAGGAAAGTAAATATTATAAAAAAGTCGAATTTTATTTTCCTTTTAATTTTTATTTCTTGTTTTATATTTGCCACAAATTTGTTGGCGCAAGATTCAATCCCTGTCGATTCGGGAAAAAGCACTCCTGAAGTATTGATGGATACAAATAAAGTAGCTACCAATGACAGTGGTTTGGTGGAAAAATCTGAAGAACATTCTGTAGTTTCAGCCGGTCATTCGCATGAAGAAATTAATCGTGGTGAACGCATTTTTATGGGTTTGCTTCCTTTCGACAGAAAATACGAATCGTGCGTTTCTTGTCACATTTTAAAGCAGGTTGATACTTTAAACTGGAATCCATCAGCTATTGACATTGCGTTAAAATATGCGGACAAAGATTTTGCATCTTTCCAACAGGTTGTAATGCAGCCATCTGGCAATAAAATGGAAGCTTCGCATAAAGACTTTAATATTGATGAAGAAAATTTGAAAGAGGTAAAAGCATACCTCGATAATTTGGCGCAAACAGGTACAAGGCCTGTGAAACCAAGTATCGACAATCTACTAATATTTCTGTTTTTAGGTTTATTAATTACCTGGGCTGTTATCGAACTTATTTTTCTGAGAAAATTAAAATGGAAATTTATTCCTGTAATAGTTCTTTTGGGTGCTTTTGGCTGGCAGGTTAGAATAATTTCAACCGATGCAATGCGGCTCGGCAGGCAGTTGGATTACGCACCAGATCAACCTGTAAAATTCTCGCATAAAGTACATGTTGGCGAAAACGGAATTGATTGCAAATACTGTCACACAACCGTTGAACAAGGCAAATCGGCAGGAATTCCTGCAACAAATCTTTGTATGAATTGCCATGTTATTATTCGTGAAGGTACCAATAGCGGAAAATTTGAAATTGCCAAAATTGTAAATGCTGTTGAAAAAGGAACGCCAATTGAATGGGTTCGAATACATAATTTGCCTGAACATGTTTTCTTTAGCCATTCTGTCCATGTAGGCTCTGGAAAATTAGATTGTACACAATGTCACGGACAGGTAAAAGAAATGGATATCATGAAACAGCAATACGACCTTTCGATGGGATGGTGTGTAAATTGCCACCGTGACACAAAAGTCCAGTTTGCTGAAAACCCCTATTATGATCAATATGTTAAACTGCATGAAGATTTAAGGATCGGTAAAATTGACTCGATTACCGCAGAAAAAATTGGGGCAAACGATTGTATGAGATGCCACTACTAAGTTCAAAGTTTAAAGTTTTGAGTTGAATGTTTAAAGTTCAAGGATTGAAAATCAGGTTATGACAAAATATTGGAGAAGTATAGAAGAATTAAATGATCCGGCGAGTTTTAAAAAAGCCGAGATGCGATTGGAAGTTGATGCAAAACGAGCCGGGATACACAATCAGCCGGCATCGCGGCGGGATTTTCTCAAAACATTTGGTTTTAGTGTGGTTGCGGCAAGTTTGGTTGCAAGTTGCACAAAGCCGGTACACAAAGCAATTCCATATCTTATAAAACCTGAAGAGGTTACACCCGGAATGGCTAATTATTATGCTTCAAGCTATTTCGAGGGAAATGAATATTGCAGTGTTTTGGTAAAAGTTCGCGATGGACGGCCCATAAAAATCGAAGGAAACGGTCTTTCCCCGGTTTCACAACAGGGAACTTCTGCACGTGTTCAGGCCTCAATTTTAAATTTGTATGACGATGCCCGTTTTAAAACCCCAATTAAAAGGGGCGAAGCAACAACCTGGGAAGAAGTTGACGATTATATCAATAATAAAGTCGGCCAGTTAAAACGCGACAATAAAAAACTGGTTTTACTCACTTCTACAATTATATCTCCTTCGGCAAAAGCAATTATTAATAAATTTTTGGCTGAAAATCCAAATGCTCAATGGTTGCAATATGATGCTATTTCGGCAACCGGTATTTTAAATGCCAATGAATTAAGTTTTGGAAAAGCTTTTGTTCCTGATTATCATTTTGAAAAAGCTAAAGTTATTGTAAGTTTTGGCGCCGATTTTCTTGGTACCTGGCTTTCAAATGTTGAATATACAAAGGGTTACTCAGCCGGAAGAAAATTACTTGAAGCTGGAGACCAAATGAGTCGCCACTATCATTTTGAAAGCGGAATGTCCATTACAGGTTCAAATGCCGATGTTCGTATTCCTGTAAAACCATCGGAAGAAGGATTACTAGTAGCCAATCTTTACAACGAATTATTGAAAGCACAGGGATTAACTTCGACAAAGGTTCCAGCTTCAACATACGATTTAAGCGGTTTGGTTGCCGATCTTTTGGAAAACGAAGGAAAATCACTAGTGGTTTCGGGAAGTAACGATGTTAATATTCAACTTATAATTAATGGAATAAACAATTTACTTGGAAACTACGGGAGTACGGTTTTAACAGGTAGAACATTAAATACCCATCAGGGAATCGATTCAGAATTTGAAACTTTCATTTCGGAATTGAAAAATAAAACCGTTTCAGGAGTAATTTGCTGGAGAGTGAACCCAGTATACAACCACCCTGCCGGGACTGAAATTAAACAGGCATTTGAAGGATTGGAACTTTCCGTCTCATTTGCTGAAAAGGATGACGAAACAACAGCAACCTGTCATTGGGTTTGTCCGGCTCCCAATTATCTTGAAGCATGGAACGATGCCGAACCAAAAACTGGAAGTTTTAGTTTGACACAACCTACGATTTCAAAATTGTTTGATAGTCGTCAGGTAGAGGAGTCGCTTATGAAATGGGGAGGTCTGGAAGAAACTGATTTCTACTCTTTTATAAAAAAATATTGGATAGAAAATTTCAAAAACCAGCAATCTGAATTTTCAGATGACCGTATGTTTTGGAATAGCACCTTACAAATAGGGGTTTTTGAACCCGCTAATTCAGCAATTTCAGAATTGACATATACTGAAAACGGTTTGCCTGATTCAATTTCACAAATAAAACCTGCCACCGACGGTTGGGAAATTGCATTGTATGAAAGCGTTGCCTTAAGTAACGGAAATGCGGCAAACAACCCGTGGTTACAGGAATTACCCGATCCGATAGCCAAAGTGAGTTGGGACAATTTTGCCGCCGTTCCGGTTAAATGGGCTGAAGAAAACGGTATTCAAAATGAATCAGTAATCACGGTTAACGGAATAGAATTGCCAGTAGTAGTTCAACCAGGACAAGCTGCCAGCACAATATCGGTTGCAGTTGGTTATGGTCGTCAAATTGCCGGAAAAGTTGGCGATAGAGTAGGTAAGAATATGTTTGCCATGTCAACCATCGAAAACGATGCTAAAAAATTGTGGTTATCAGGCGCAACTGTTCAAAAAACTGAAAAGACATATGAACTTGCCATTTCTCAAACGCATCATTCAATGGAAGGTCGCCCGATTGTGCGCGAAACCAACTTCGATGAATGGAAACAAAATCCGGCAGCAGGAAATAAATTAAAAGAAGAGCACGAAAGAAATGCGGTTACTTTATATCCCGAAGTCGAATTTAAAGGTCACCATTGGGGAATGGCGGTTGACCTGTCATCTTGCACAGGTTGCGGAAACTGTGCGATTTCTTGTCAGGCTGAAAATAATATACAGGTAATCGGCAAAGAACAGGTTCGGAACCGCCGTATAATGCACTGGATCCGTATCGACCGTTATTTTTCGAGCGATACCGAGAATCCCGATGTTTTTCACCAGCCGGTGATGTGCCAGCACTGCGATAATGCACCTTGCGAAAATGTTTGTCCGGTTTCGGCAACTACACACAGCGATGAGGGATTGAATCAAATGGCTTACAACCGTTGCGTGGGTACGAAGTATTGTATAAATAACTGTCCATATAAAGTTCGTCGGTTCAATTGGTTCCAGTATGTGCAAAACGATGAATTTGATTTTGCATCGAACAGCGATTTGGGGCGCATGTTGCTGAATCCAGATGTTACAGTTCGCTCGCGTGGTATCGTTGAAAAATGTTCCTTCTGTGTTCAACGTATCCAGGAGAAGAAAATAAAAGCAAAAGTTGAAGGTCGCCTGCTCGATGATGGTGAAATTCAAACTGCCTGTGTTCAGTCGTGCCCGGCAAATGCACTGGTTTTTGGCGACATGAACAATCCTGAAAGCAAAATCTCGAAATACATGAAAAACGAGAGGAATTATCATCTTTTAGAGGAATTGCACACTTTGCCATCGGTTGGATATTTAACTAAAGTAAGAAATAAAAAAGCATAAAAGCCTATGTATAATTCAGCGGTACGGGGAAGATTAATAACCGGAGATAAAAGCCTTGGGCAGATTTCGAAGGAAATTATTGCACCAATCCATGCGAAAACACCAGTTTGGTGGTATTTTGCTGTTCTTGTGGGATTGGTAATGTTGGGAATCGGCGGCTATTCACTTTTCCTGACTTTAACCAAGGGAATCGGAATGTGGGGAGTTAACAATTCGGTCGCCTGGGGATGGGCTATTATCAACTTTGTTTGGTGGATCGGTATTGGCCACGCAGGAACTGCATTTTCTATTTTCCTATTAATATTACGTCAAAAATGGCGTACTGCCATAAATCGTGCAGCCGAGGCAATGACTGTGGTTGCAGTGATTTGTGCCAGTTTATTTCCGCTAATGCACATGGGGCGGCCCTGGTTGTTTTTCTTCATTTTTCCCTATCCGAACACCCGCGGTCCGCTGTGGGTGAATTTTAACTCACCTCTTTTTTGGGACTTTGTGGCTATTTCAGCTTACTTTCTTATTTCGGCAAGTTTCTGGTATTTCGGAATGTTACCTGATTTTGCAACCATTCGCGATACTGCAAAATCGAAAATCAAAAAAGCGATTTATGGCGTTTTTGCATTTGGCTGGACAGGATCAAGCAGGGAGTGGCTGCGTTTCGAAGGGTTGAGTTTTATTTTGGGTGGAATTGCAGCGGTTCTTGTGGTTTCGGTTCACTCAATTGTAGCTACCGACTTTGCCGTTTCGGTTGAAGTTGGTTGGCACACTACCATTTTCCCTCCTTACTTTGTTATTGGCGCCATTTTTTCAGGTTTTGCAATGGTACTTACATTGGTTGTTACCATGCGTGGCTTGTATAAAATGAACGATTTTATTACCGATTCGCATATAGATGCAATTTGCCGGGTTTTGATTTTTATATCATTGATTATGGGAACAGCCTACCTGACAGAGATTTTTATGGCATGGTATTCAGGTTCGGAGTATGAAATGTATATGTTTTTCCACAACCGGCTTTTTGGTGAATATTCACTTCAATTTTGGACAATGTTCATTTCCAATGCTGTTATCCCTCAATTGTTTTGGTTTAAAGGAATGCGCCGCCGAATGTGGGTTGTATTTGTAATTTCTGTAATTATTAATATCGGTATGTGGTTCGAACGTTTTAATATCGTTGTAACCTCACTAAGCCGCGACTATTTGCCATCGAGCTGGGTTTCGTATTCACCATCTTGGGTTGAAATAGGATTTTTTGCTGGCACACTCGGGATATTTATAACAGGTGTTTTATTATTTTTCCGTTTTGTACCGATGATTGCAATTTCGGAATTGAAAAGTGTGGCCAAATTTGATAAACCACGCAATGAACATTTAAAACACAAAGATCATGAATAAAGAATATATTCTCGGTGTTTTTAAAGACGAGGAAAGTTTGGTTTCAGCGTTCGGCAAGGTAAAGGAAAAGGGGGTTCTTCCGCTTGAAGTTTACACACCTTACCCTGTTCACGAAATTCTGGAAGGAATGGGAAATAAAACTCGAATTACGCAAGCGGCGTTTTTCTATGGATTGTTTGCGGTAATAGGTATTCTTTCATTTTTAACTTATGCTGCGTCTATTAGCTGGCCTTTGAATTATGGAGGAAAACCTTTTAATTCCTTTCCTTCGTTTATTGTTGTAACCATTGTTGCAACTATACTTGCGATTACAATACTTACGCTGTTTACCTTTTCGATACGGGCAAAAATCTTCCCCGGAAAAGTTCCTGAAATCTTTCATGAAAGGGCAACCGATGACAGGTTTGTGATGGTAATCGACAAAGAAAGTATGGGAAATAATACTGAAGCTATCAATTCAATAATAACTGAATATGGTGAAATTGAATAAAACTGACTTTTTTAGAATGAACGATATGAGGAGTATAATAAATTATATGACGAGTATAAAAGGAACGGTGAAATCTATTGTATTGATTGGTTTTCTGGCAATTTTTCTGTCATCGTGCGATTATAATCGCCGCACAACAGGTTGGGATTATGCCGGGGATCTGATTGAGTCCCGCGCATACGAAACTTATACTGAAAATCCTGTTTTTAAAAATGGAAGGACAATGCAGCCACCTGTTGCGGGCACTATCCCAAGAGGTTTTATGCCTTACCAATTTCAAAAAACTGATGAAGATAGGGTTCTTGCGGCGAAAACTCTGAAAAACGAATTGCTAAATACCATGGAAAACCTTGAGCGAGGTAAAGTTGCCTACGGAATTTATTGTATGCAATGCCATGGTGAAAAAGGTGATGGACAAGGCTCTTTGTATGTGAATAAGAAGTTTAACTATCCTCCGGGAAATTTGCTGAGCGAGAAAATGAGGGCAAATCCCGAAGCGGATATTTACCATGTAATTACCGTAGGTTGGGGAATTATGGGAGAACATGGCTCTATGATTTTACCTGCCGACCGGTGGAAAATTGCAATGTATATTAAACAAGAATTACAGAAATAAAAAATTGTAAGGACTTCAAAAAAAATAAACGGTTATGAAAGACCAAATTACGATATCAAAAAATTTTAAACTGCTGACTTACATTTTAATTGGCATTGGTGTGGTTTCATTTGCGCTGGGTTTTGTGTTCGATGCAAAACGTACCTGGGCAAATTACCTTTTAAACAATTATTATTTTTTGTCGATTGCCATTGGTGCGGCGTTTTTTGGTGCTATACAGTATATTACTAATTCGGGTTGGTCGGCAGCTTTTAAAAGAATTCCGGAAGCAATGGTGGCATACATTCCGTTTGCAGGAGTTTTCTTTCTGATTATGTATTTTGGAATACATTCAATTTTCGAATGGACACACGCAGATATACTTCAACATGATGAACTGATTCAGCACAAATTGCCGTATTTGAACGTTCCGTTCTTTTTTATAAGAGTGATTGTATTTTTTGCGGCATGGACTATACTCTCGAAAGTACTCCGGAAATTTTCTTTAAAAGAAGATGAAGTAGGTGGTTTGCATTATTTTGAAAAGTCGGAGCTGTATTCGAAAATATTCATTTTTGTTATCGCTATCACATTTACACTTTTTGCTGTTGATATGCTTTTGTCGCTTGACCCTCATTGGTTTAGTACTTTATTTGCTGCCAAAAGTTTTATTGCTGCCTTTTTGCATGGTTCTTCAATAATTACACTCATTGTAATTATTTTAAACCGAACCGGGAATTTTGACATTTTAAACCGAAGCCATTTACATGATTTTACCCGTTATATTTTTATGACAAGTATTGTTTGGGGCTACTTTAATTTTGTTGAATTCATGCTTGTATGGTACGGAAATATACCAGAAGAAACAGTTTGGTTTGTTGAACGGTGGCATGGTGCTTACAAAATCCTGTTTTTTGCCAACATTATTTTGAATTGGTTTGTACCTTTTATTGTGTTAATGCCAAGGAAAACGTCACGGAGCAAATTGGTTATATTCCCGGTTATTGTGTTGTTGATGATTGGTCAATACACAGAATTATATTACATCATTTGGCCAAATGTTGTGCACGAAGCCAAATTCGGCTTACTCGAAATCGGCACATTTCTTGGATATGCCGGTATTTTCTCACTTGTAGTTTCAACCTGGTTGACAAAAGCAAGTTTGGTGCCCAAAAATCATCCATATCTGCAAGAGAGTTTGCATCATCATTTTTAAGGATTTGTCAGCGTGCGAAGCTCCTGACAACGTCAGCATGATACGACCTATGTTGGAATTGGCTTCAAAAATGCTGTTCAACATAATTCACAAAAAACGGTCGGTTTTGGTGGATTTGAAGTTTTGATTATTCTGTTTATTGCTATACATTTATAGCATTAACTTTTATACCGATCCAATGCTTATCAATTCAATTCTTCCCAATTGGTCCGAAGTCGGAATTTTCGAACAGGTATTTTGGGTAATCACAATTC
>JBBQPP010000089.1:0-10707 GCA_038217255.1 Bacteroidales bacterium
TACTGTTATTTGCATTCTCAATCTACAGCATTATTTTTAGTATAAATAAATTGGTTTTGCATTATGGGATAAATGCCCAAACACCAGTACTTCAAACACAAAAGAAACTCGAAAAATTAAGATTTTTGGAATTGAGGGAAATACAATACAGTCGTTGTATATTTTTATCCCATTGCTTTGGCTCATTTTTTTAATTGTTGGGGCAAAATTTATCCTGGATTTGGATTTGTACAATTATATGAATTGGATCATTGTACAAACCGCTGGCAGTGTTGTAATTGCTGCAATAATTGTGTTCATCTTAAAAAAATTCCCCGACAAAAATCTTGAAAAATCGATTTCTTTTTTGAGTGAAATTGCTGAAGAGGAAAAAGAAGGATAGTTTTTCCATGTTAACGTTGTATGGTCTGCGACGCTGACAAGTCCGGTTCTTAAAACCTGTCGGCGTCTATAGACCTGACAGTGTTTATTAAACGAAATTAATTCCTATTTTGCACTGCAATAAATTCAAATCGAATATCATGAATAAAAAAATTATTTTACTCTTGTTTCTCATTCAAATTTTTGGAACTGTAAATAGCCAGGAATCCTATCGTCCCGGCTTGTTTTTCCGCGAAGACTGGAAGGAAACCCCCGCAGAAATACCGCTCTCACAAAAGCATGTGGATAACCCGGAATTGCTTGTTAATTTATATGGCGCCGGAAAAGACAGCCTGAAAAAAAGCAACCATCCGCAACCAGTTGACGACCCGTTTTATGTCTGGTCGGGATTGTGTTTGGGGAACTGGATGGTTACCTTAAAACACAAAACAAATAACGTCGATTTAACAGGTTTTGCAAAAATAAAGTGGCGTGCAAAACAAGTTGGACTGCGTGAATTGCGTATTGCAATAAAACTCACCGATGGGACCTGGTTGGTAAGCGATCAATTTGACGGATCGTCAAAAGACTGGCGCATCAAAGAATTTAATATTCAGGATATTGTGTGGCACAATTTAGATGCTGACCAAATTATTGAAACAGGTGAGGCTAAAAATCCCGATCTCTCCAAGGTTGAAGAAATCGGCTTTACTGATTTAATGCCCGGCGGAAAATCAAGTTCCTGCTCGCGACTGGATTGGATTGAAGTTTATGGGAAACCTGTAAAACGTTAATATTTCAATTACTGCTTTGTCTTTAATCCTTCCGCGCTTTTGTCCCTATTCCCGTCCAACCATGAATCGGTGTCAACTTCACCGTTTTGTGCTGCTTCCAGAATAGCGCTGTCAGGCACTTTTACAAGCGCCGTATATCTTGGGTGGTGGCTCTCTTTGTACGGATTATTTGATTTTGCATTGTAGCAGCAAATCATTGCCCAACGCGGGTTTTCCGAATTATTCCTGTCCGATCGGTGCAACAGGTTGCTGTGAAAAAAAACTGCATCTCCTTTATCAAGCTCAACATAAACAAGTTCGAGTCTTTTTCTGATTTCTTCTACGCGTTCCAAATCAGCACCTGCTTGTTCACCGGTTAAAACATGGTTTATCCTGCCTAATTTGTGCGAACCTTTAATTACCTGCAAGCAACCGTTTTCAACCGTTGCCGCATCAACTGCAATAAATACGCTGCATAAGTCAGGAAACAGAACACCGTTTTCATACCAATAACCATAATCCTGGTGCCAGGCCCACGCACCGCCAACTTTTGCCTCTTTCATAATCATTTTGGAATGATAATGATACGCTTCGTCGCCGAGAAGTTGCTCAACCGAATCGACAACTTTATGGCTGCGTGCAATCATTCCGTAAATTCCATTTCCGGGGTGGTTCCACAATGACAGCCTAACTTTTGCGCCCGATCCATCATCACGCTGATACGAATGGCTGTCCATTTCACGGTCGGTTTTTGCCCTGTCCCTGAGTTGTTCAACTTCTCCCTGGTTTAATAAACCTTTCAAAATCACATATCCATTTCTTTGATAGTCTTCAATTTGCTGCGTGGTAAATTTGCCGTTGGTTTTCATGTTTGTACTTATTTTGTTTTTTTGATGTTCAATTCAGAATTTAATGAAATAAACAAGCACTAATTTATTAAGTTCAAATTCAATCAAACAGATGATTTTACTTCAAACCAAATAAAAACAATTAATTTTGAGCTTGTCCGATAATCAATCTGGAAAAAAAGATTTAATGGAAACAGCCTCGCTTAGCGATATAAAGAAGGAACTTAAAACAATTTCCCCGGCACAATTGCAGGAGCTTTGTCTGCGATTGGCCAAATATAAAAAGGAGAATAAAGAGTTACTCAATTATCTGCTTTTTGAGGCGATTAACGAACAGGCGTTTATCCAAAATGTAAAAGATGAAATTGATGAGCAGTTTAAACAACTGAATAAACACAGTTATTATCTTGCAAAGAAAACCCTCCGAAAAGTTTTAAGAACTACTGATAAATACATTAAATTTTCGGGATTGAAAGAAACTGAAATTGAACTGCTTATTTATTTCTGTCAGAAAATGAAAAATTCGGGGTTAAGTTTACGCTCCAGCCGTGTAGTTCTGAATATGTATCAACGGAGAGTTGAACGCATTAAAAAAGTGCTTTCAATGCTTCATGAAGATTTGCAATTTGACTATGAGGAGGCGGTTGAAAACCTTTGAAAAAGATGTTTTTATTTCAATTTAAAAATCAAAACCTTTTAGGGTGAACCAATAAAACTTTACATTGATGAGAATTAATTTATTTACATTTTTGATTGTTCAATTTCCACACTTTGTAAAACACAATTTTATAAACTTCAAAATCACGGGAAATGACTGAAACAACATGGCTAATCATCGTTCTTTTTGTTTCTGTTTTGTTCATCATTCTGGGAACCACAAAACTTAAACTTCACCCGTTTATCGTGCTTCTTTTTGCATCATATTTAGCAGGTGCAATGGCAGGTTTGCCTATTGAAAAAATTGCCACAACCATCGCAACAGGTTTTGGAAATATAATGGCATACATTGGAATTGTAATTATTCTTGGAACAATTATCGGGGTAATTCTGGAGAAATCAAATGCAGCAATAAAATTGGCCGAACTTGTGATAAAGATGGTTGGTAAACGATTTCCGGGGCTGGCCATGTCGATTATCGGTTACATAGTTTCGATTCCTGTATTTTGCGATTCGGCATTTGTTATCCTTTCATCTTTGCGAAAATCGCTGGTTGCTAAAACCGGTAAATCTTCGGTAACACTGTCAATTGCGCTGTCAACAGGATTATATGCAAGCCATACATTTGTGCCGCCAACTCCTGGGCCAATTGCCGCCGCCGGAAACCTGGGCCTTGAAAATCAACTTGGCCTTGTTATACTTTTCGGGATGGTGGTGGCAGCATTTGCCATGTTTACAGGCTACTTGTGGGCTTCGTATGTTGGTAAAAAATATACAACTTCAGAAATAATTCAGGAAGAATCCATAATTTCTGAATCGGAATTAAAACTTCCTTCAGCAACAAAATCACTTCTGCCCATTCTTGTCCCAATTGTTTTGATTGCTGTTCGCTCAATTGCAACTTATCCCAGTCAACCATTTGGAGAAGGCTTTCTTTTTACATTTTTCAATTTTACCGGGCAACCAATTAATGCTCTTCTTATAGGTTTTTTGTTGTCGTTTTTCCTGTTCCCAAAATTCAACAAAGAAACACTTACCGGCTGGATTGGAGATGGGATTTCAGCTGCAGCACCAATCTTGCTGATTACGGGTGCAGGGGGCGCTTTTGGAACCATTTTAAAAGAAACGCAAATTGGAGAAATACTTGGAAATCTACTGGCCGGATATCAGTTGGGGATATTTTTACCGTTTATAATTGCATCGGCATTTAAAACCGCGCAGGGCTCAACCACTGTTGCATTGGTTGCCACTTCAGCAATTATTGCACCACTGCTTTCAACCATCGGATTAGACTCGTTATATGGAAAAGTGCTTGCAGTAATGGCAACTGGCGCCGGTGCCATGACAATCTCGCACGCCAATGACAGCTTTTTCTGGGTTGTGACACAATTTTCAGGGATAGACGTAAAAACAGGTTACAAAACGCATACATTAGCAACATTAATCCAGGGCGTATCATCAATGGTTTTGATTTATTTGCTGATGTTGATTTTTGTTTAACTTCAATTTTTTAAAGGCTGATTTTAAAGAATATTTAAACCGTACAATACGATATGACTAATTTTTTACAGGAAATTCCCACACTTTTTATCCAGTTTTTGTTAACTGTTGTTTTTTCATTTATAGTAGGTCTGGAACAACGTAAGCATTATTCTGATAAGGAAGATAAACATACCTTTGGTACTGACAGGACCTTTGTTTTTATTGGTTTGCTTGGCTTTGTTTTATTGATTGCGCAGCCTGTTGAAATGTTCTTTTACATTGGAGGAGGATTGGTCGTGAGTCTTTTTCTTGGGATTTTTTATTACCAAAAGATAAAGTTTCAAAACAATTACGGCTTAACAACGATTTTGCTTGCTTTGCTAACGTACACTATTCCACTGGTTATAATCACGCAACCCAATTGGTTGTCCATGTTATTTTTTGTTCTTGTACTTATTTTAACGGAATCGAAAAGTACTTTCAAAGGTTTTTCAGAAAAAATCGATCGGGCTGAATTTATTACAGTTGCAAAATTTATAGTAATTGCCGGAATAATTTTACCAGCCTTACCCGATAAACAAATCTTTTCTTTCCTCAACCTTTCTCCATATAAAGTTTGGTTGGCCATCGTAGTCATTTCGGGTATTTCATATTTAAGTTATATCCTCAGGAAATTTGTTTTTCCCAATGCGGGCTTATTGCTAACCGGGGTTTTCGGAGGATTGTACAGCAGTACGGCAACAACAATCATACTTGCGCGAAAAAGCAAAGAAACGGAATCAAATTACCGTGAATTCGCCGCAGCAATAATTATTGCTACAGCAATGATGTTTTTACGAATTTACATTCTGCTTTTGATTTTTAATCCCCAAATTGGAATGTCCATTTCAATGTGGTTTATACTTATGTTTGTTATTTCATTAGGGACAGCATATTACATGTACACGGGTTTCAAAAAAACAAAAAATGCTGCAACTGCCACGGTGAATATACTGGAAGACAAAAATCCTCTTGAATTTAAAATTGCAGTTGTATTTGCATTACTCTACGTTTTATTTTCATTTGTAACCCAGTACACCCTTGAAAATTTTGGTACGCAGGGACTAAATATTTTATCGTTTGTCGTAGGTTTTACTGATATCGATCCTTTTTTACTAAACCTTTTCCAGGGAAAATACGATGTCACTCAAATTCTTATCGGAATGGCAACTTTTCAGGCCATTTTAAGCAATAATGTATTGAAAATGTTTTATGCGAAAACCCTTGGCAATCAGTTATTGGGCAAATATATTTTTCAGGGATTCGGTGTAATTATCGTTGCCAATATTTTGGTGATTGTCGTATTACACTTTTTCTAATTGGAATTTATTGAAACGACCTTTTTAAATCCACCATTTTAATTGCGGTAACAGCCGCCTCATCTCCTTTGTTTCCATGTTTGCCACCTGCGCGATCAAGGGCTTGTTGTTGGTTGTTTGTTGTCAATAAACCGAATATAAAAGGTTTGTTGTATTTCAGATTTAAATCCTTTATTCCTTGTGTAACTCCTTCGCATATATAATCAAAATGGCGTGTTTCGCCCTGGATTACACAACCAAGTATAATTACTGCATCCACATTTACATATTCAGCTAAAAATTGTGCACCAAGCGGGAGTTCAAAACTGCCGGGTACATGTTTTAATTCAATGTTTTCATCTTTTGCGCCATGTTTTTTAAGTGTTTCAACAGCTCCATTTGCAAGCGCAAATGTCACTTCAGGGTTCCATTCAGCTACAACAATTCCAAACTTCATATTTTCTGCTGAAGGGACCGTGCTAAAATCATATTGCGAAAGATCTTTTGTTGCCATATTTTTTTAATAAAAAACCCCTCTTTTAGAGGGGTATATTTTATAACCTTAAATTATAACCTATCCTTTTTTAATTTTTACCCGGGCAATATACTTATCAACAGTTGTGCCTTCAGTTGATTGCGGATAATCTTTTTTGATTTCTTCATATAATTTCAACGCCTCATCAAATTTATCCATTGATTCGAGCAATTTGGCTGCTTTCATTTTATAAACCGGCGTTGTTAATTCATTATCAGTTTCCGAATATGCCTTTTTGTATTGTTTTAGCGCATCTTCCTTCTCGCCAAGTTCAAGCATTGCATCGCCAATTGCTCCCGCTTTTACTGGTCCTAAAAGCAAATCATCGGTTTTGAATTTCTTTAAATAATCAATAGCATCTTCGTATTGACCCAAATGAAGATATGAAATACCTGCGTAATATTTTGCCCGGTTTGCCGATTTTGTAATTCCGTAATCATCAATAATATCAAGAAATCCCAGGTAATTTCCATCACCGTTAATTGCTAAGTTGAAAGAGTCTTTTTCAAAATAATCCTCTGCCATAAACATTTGCGATAAAGCTTCTTTTTCCTTGGGTTGCTTGTAAAATTTATGGAACGCAAGATAAGCGCCCACAACCAAAATAATTGCACCAACAATATAAGTTATTATTTTCTGGTTATCTTCAATATATTGTTCGGTTTTGGTCAGCGCACTTTCAAGTTCCTGTAAATTATCGTCTTTAGTCGATTTCTTTTTTGCCATTTCTTTTTGGTTTCAAAATTGTGCCGCAAAAATAGTTTTTTTTTCAAAACCCTATGGGTAATAACAGTATAAATTTCAATATTAATCAATAGCGACCTGTTATTGTTGGATTTTCACAACCTATCGGGTACTTACAAGCTTTTTAATTAGTTTTGCAGGGTTAAAACGAAGGCAGGATTATGCAAATCGAAGATATTTCAATCGTAAATTTTAAAAATTTCAAAGAAGTTCAAATTGAGTTTTCATCAAAATTGAACTGTTTTATCGGTAAAAATGGCGCCGGAAAAACAAATATCCTCGATGCCGTTTATTATTTGTCGTTTTGCAAAAGCTTCTCTACGGCGATTGATTTACTCAACATAAACCATGAGGAAAGTTTTTTTATGCTGAATGGAAATTACCAACGTCTTGAGTCAACAGAAAACATTTCGGTTGGTTTTAAAAAAGGGGCCGGCAAGCAATTCAAACGCAATTCGAAAGTATATAAGAAACTATTGGAACATATTGGTTTACTTCCTCTTGTAATGATCACGCCTTCTGATGTAAACTTGATTTTGGGTGGCAGCGATGAACGGCGTAAATTTATGGACGGCGTAATTTCGCAATACAACCAGCATTACCTCGACGATTTGCTGAAATATAACAGGGCCCTGCAACAACGGAATAATCTATTACGGCAGTTTGCAGCAAACCACTATTTCGAAGCCGATTTGCTTGAACTTTGGGATATACAGTTAATTGAATATGGAAAAAGGATTCACCAGCATCGCAAGGAGTTTGTTGAAAAGTTAATTCCTGTTTTTCAACGCTACTATTCGTTTATTTCTCAAGACAATGAAAAAGTAAGTTTAGTACATGAATCGGGTTTATATAACAGTGATTTCGAAGAGCTTTTGAAAGGATCGATTGCGAAAGACCGGGCAATTCAATATACAACACAGGGAATCCATAAAGATGATCTGGTGTTTTATTTGGGTGATTATCCCATTAGAAAATTAGGTTCGCAGGGTCAAATGAAAACTTACCTTGTTTCATTAAAACTGGCACAATTTGATTTTGTAAAAGAGATTTCGGGGTTGAAACCCATACTTTTACTCGATGATATTTTTGACAAACTGGATCAGTTTAGAGTTGAGCAAATTGTAAAGGTAGTTGCCGGCGAACAGTTTGGTCAAATATTTTTGACCGACACCAATCGCGAACATTTGGATTCAATTATCAAGAAAATGGATGCCGATTTTCGTATCTTTAAAGTTGATTCAGGAAAAGTTGAAGTTTTATCATGAGAAGAAGCCATACACAATCATTGAGCGAAGTTATCCGCGATTACGTTAAAGGAACAAGCATTGAAACGAAACTGAAAGAAGTTGATGTTGTTCAGTCGTGGGAAGAATTGCTGGGAAAAACAATTGCGCATTATACAAAAAATGTGACCTTGAAAAGCAAAATCCTTTTTGTCGAAATCAATTCTTCGGTCGTTAAAAACGAACTATTTATGATGCGCGAAGAAATCCGTAGAAAACTGAATGAAAAAGCGGGGGAGGAGATGGTAAGCAAAATTATTTTCAAGTAGAAATCCGTCCGGAATCAAATTTCCAAAAAATAATTTTCCAATATCGAATTTTCAATTTTGAATTTCCGGAAAAACCCCGCAATCTGCAACCTGCATCAAAATAAGGATTCCATCCCCCCGATAGCTATCGGGGCAACTGTGTAAATAAAGATGGAATCCCTCTTTGAACTTTGAACTCTGAACTCGAAACTCCTTAAACCCTTTCAATTTTCGAAAAGAAAAAATCGGCTTCAATATTTGCATTTTCATCACTATCCGAACCATGAACAGCATTTTCCTGCAAACTGACAGCATATAATTTTCGAATTGTTCCTTCAGCAGCATTTGCAGGGTTTGTAGCACCAATTAATGTTCTGAAATCTTCAACTGCATTTTCTTTTTCAAGCATGGCGGCAACAATTGGTCCTGAACTCATGAAATCTACAAGCGATTCATAAAACGGTTTTCCTTTGTGCACTTCATAAAAAGCTCCTGCCTGTTCTTTAGTCAAACGGGTCGCTTTCAATGCTTTGATAACAAAACCTGCATCGTTTATCATCTTTAAAATACCACCAGTATAATTGCTGGTAAATGCCGATGGTTTTATCATCGTAAATGTTGTTTTTCCTGCCATTTGTGTAAATTTTAATAAATGTTATTATTCTGCAATAATATGAAAAATTGAATTATTTCGGCATTGCACCGTTAACAGTTTTAGTATATTTGCCAATTCAAATTTTTAGGTATTTTGAAAAACACTGACATACAGATTATTGCGTCGTTGAAGGAATTACTCGGCAAAGCAAAACTAAATATTGCAATTATTCCACACGAGCATCCCGATGGCGATGCTATAGGTTCTGCCATTGGTTTGGCTGAGGTGTTAACTGGGGTTGGACACAAACCTCACATTATTTCACCAACAGATTACCCCGATTTCCTTAAATGGTTTTCGTCAGACACTGAAATAATTGTAAACTCCAGTAAAAAGAAACTGGCAAAATCAATTCTTAATCAATCGGATTTGTTGTTTTGTGTTGACTTTAACGAAGCCAGCCGTGCAGGAAAGCTTGAAAAACAGATACTCGAATATAAAAACCCAAAAATTTTAATCGACCATCACCCATATCCTACTGATTTTTGCGACTTAATTATATCCGAAACCCATTCTAGTTCAACTGCGGAACTGATTTACGATGTGGTTTGCAAAATGGGGATGAAAAAATATATTTCAAAATGTGCTGCTGAAGCATTGTACACAGGTATTTTAACCGATACAGGCTCATTTAACCACAATACTTCTGACCCAAATACATTCAAAGTTGTTTCTGAATTGATGAAATTTGGGATTGATACCCGGAAAATACATTCAGGTGTTTACCATAATTTTTCGACAAGCCGGATGAAATTACTTGGTTACTGCCTAAACCAAAAAATGGTTGTTTATCCTGAATTGCGGACAGCAATGATTTCAATCACAAAAAAGGAGTTGGAAGATTTCGAGTTCAAAACAGGCGATACTGAAGGGTTTGTGAATTTCCCGCTTTCGATAAACGATATTGTTTTTAGCGCAATTTTTATTGAAAAAGAAGGAATTGTAAAAGCTTCATTTCGGTCAAAAGGAAATTTCCCTGTGAACCAATTCTCAAAAGATAATTTCAACGGCGGCGGGCATTTGAACGCGGCAGGTGGTGATACTAACCTCCCGATTGAAAAAGCAATTGAATTGTTCACGCAACTTCTCCCGGATTATAAACGTCAATTATTGGAAACAATAATTTAAAAAAAAGTTTATATGAAAAAGTTCGCAGCCATATTTGCACTCGGAATTATTCTTGTCGGAACAGGTACTTCATGTCTGAAAATAAATGACACAGTGGAACCTACAAGGCAAGAGGAACAGATGAATTTGAAAAGTTATATTGATAATTTAATTGCCAAGGGGAATGATGTCGACACGACGGATTTAGGTATTTTTTACGTTACTCTTGATGAAGGTACAGGCAATTATCCAAAAACCGGTGATACACTCACCGTTGGATATGCAGGTTATTTTAGTGACGGATATTTGTTTGATTCTTCAATTTGGCACAATTCAACCGACAGTACATATACCTTTATATTAGGTAACCCTCCTTTGATTCAAGGGTGGGATGATGGTATGAAAGTAATCAACAAAAATGGAAGGGCACAATTGATTATACCATCTGATTTTGCCTATGGTAGTTCAGGATCAGGAGTAATAAAGCCATTTCAGACTTTGGTTTTTGTGGTATTAATGAAAGATATAAAGCCTTTAAAATAATTATAAACATGAATTTGAATAAATCAATAAAACAAGTTTTTACTGTATTGATGTTCGCGGTTGTTGTTGTAGGTTTTTTTGCATGTGGCAAGGATAACAATTTAGAGGAACTAAGAAACAATGAGCTGGCTA
>JBBQPP010000090.1:0-10695 GCA_038217255.1 Bacteroidales bacterium
GAAGCTTAGCAGTTGAAGATGAAACTTCTAATTATGTTTTAGGGTAGAAAAGCGATATAAATTTCAGGTCAGGATTATGGGCAGCTTCATATTTCTAAAATGAAAAACTCAATGAGAAACAATTTAAATACTAAAATAGGAGAATTTAAATAATACATCTACAATGAAAACTGCCCCAATTTGGAGTTTAATTCTTTTTTTATTTCTTTTTATTTCTATTATATCTTGCACAAATTCTATAAGCTCCTTAGATGCAAATAAAATAAAAAGTGATTTACTTAATGTTAACTCTATTATTGTAAAACCTCAATTCATTTCTTCCATTCATGTTGAGGGTACTGAAATTTACATATACTCTGATAGTATTAATATGAATGTACTTTATAAATATCATTTTAATACAGATGTAAAAGAAGGTATTGCAAATTTTTTATATGAATATAAATATTACAATGGTTACATGCTTGAAGAACCGGCTATTAAAAGGATATTTACTAATATAGAATTTAAAGAACTCAAATCTATTTATAAAACAAACTTAGGATTTGGAATTTGCAATGATTGTAATGAAGAAATGGATTCTACAAACATACCCAATTTCGACCCGAAGATATCCTACACTCAAGTTGATTCATTTAATTATATTTTGAGTTATAAGCAAAACGACACATTTTTTGTAGAATTGAAAAATGTATATTTAAATTCCACTGAAAAGCAATTGATAGTTCAAATTCCCGCAAGTTCCTTTTTCGTATTCGTTTACACAAAACTGATCGACCTTGGCAATGATGGCACTTTTGAATTAGCAGTAATAAAAGTAAGCCCTATAAGAGATTCTGTTTATGATATTGATTTTTACAGACTTAATTGACTTAATAATAACGCATTGATTACAATCAAAGTCTATTATATTTGCTTAAATAAACATCCTCGAAAGCGGAATAAATGTCGAAAAATATTCACAAATAATTAAAAGTGAACAAACTAATCACCATAAATATACTCATTGCTTGCCTTTTAGAAATTCAATTTTCATATGGGCAAAAATATGATATTAAGTCGTATCCTAAATTTGATAGTCTACAAGCAAGTATGACACATTTTTATGAAAATAGCACTAATTTTCCCAAAGTAGATACTCAAAGTTTGTTAATACGCGCAAAACTAATTACGCTAAACCGAATAGGCTTGATTGATGAAAGAATAATTGCAGACGAAATATTAAAACAAAATTCTGAAATATATTATTTTGAAGATAATCCAAATATGCTTTATATCTTTATAAACCATGAACAAAGGTACTATTATAATGATTCAGAAAATAAATTAGTTTATGAGTTTTACAGCGTAGGTTGCACTTATGTAATTGGATTCAATATAGCAGATAATAGCTTTTTTAAACTTTCGGGATTTTCGGATCCGCAACTCGTAGAATATAAAAAAGCATTGGGTAGCAGGTTAGTAATAATTTCAAACCAGTACCGTAAAATGTATAAATTAATAAAAAAATTTAGCATTTGTAATTGCGAATTTGACGAAAGCAACAGACTTTACATTTATTAAATTATAACCTTAAATGCATAGGTGGTTTAAAGCGGTTTAATAACTGTAATAGATGAATTCATATAATAATTATTATTAATGATTTTTTATGGGATTTAGTTTAAGGTATAGTTACACTTAATTTCCCAAAGATTAAAAAACTAAATATAAATTACAAATTTTGTCTAATTTACAAAGCTAAGAATGGTTTTGGCAACCGAACAATTTTTTAAACATTGAATTTCTATTGTGCAACAGCTACTGTTTTATAGTTATATTGTTCTAGCCTCATCAGTCTATAAATTTTCTGATGTTTGTTTCAATAAAGACGTATCGCGCAGTTATTGTTGGACTTTCGGTTAAATTCAATTTATACCACGGATTTATCTTTCCTTCAAAAGGATTCGTTATTATGTGAATAGATTGCGCGGGCGTGTATCCTTCTGCTAATAAATAGACCTTATTTCCCATTTCGTTTTCTGCACTGCCAACAATAATGAGCGCGTGACCGGGGCTGCCTGGTGTAACCAATATGTCGCCCGTTTTAATGTTTTTATTTTCATTTACCTTAACGGTTTCTTTATTTAACGAAATTGTTCCTGCATAAGTGAAAATTATATCTAAATATTTTCTGAAGCCATTATAGCTGTCATCAAAGGAAGCGGATTTTTGAAATTCAACTTTACTGCTTGTAATGAGATGAGGCCTAAAACCATTTTTGTAATCATTCCATTTATATAAATCACCGCTTGTAAAATGAAATTCAATTTTGTCTTTCTTATTTTGTTCCCATAAATAGTCGGCACGGAGTCTTATCACCGCATCAGCACATTGTTGTAAATCCTTATTCCCAATATCTTTTTTAATTACAGCGATATGCTCATTTTGGTTATTAATTGGTTTATTTTCAAAATTCATTATTTGGGTACCTGCCGGTTCTAATTTCAAATTTTGAAGAAATTCTCCAAAACTTTCTGGATCTTCCTTAACCCACTTATAACCTTCCAGAGGTTTAATACGGCCTATAATAGATGTTCCGGTTAATATTATTCTATCATTAGGCAATTCGTTTTTGCACCCTAGAGGTGCTATTAAAGTCAAAAGGATTAATGAAATATAATTTTTCATAATTGGGGTTATATTAATTCAATGAGATATAACAGTAGAGTGAGAAAAAACTGCAACCTACAATATTCCAGCAACAATACTCAAAATAATAGCGCTCATATAGGACTTTGTGCAAAAATACGATGGGAATGGTTGTGGGAGGGGGGATTTCAGTTTATGAAATGCGTTACAATTAGGAGGCTATCTAAAAGAAGCGGATTTCGAAGTACTAGGCTGTCTATCAACACCATACTTGATATGTAGCAATTTATCTTAGTTAGACACTAAATACTCTTTTTGCCAATTGCATTTTAGTAGCTGTATTTCTATTCTATTTTCATGCCATTAATATTATTGTCTTTTAAATATTGCTTAAGCTCCGGATGAATCTTTGAAACTTTTTTGTCAATAAAATCCTGCACAAAGCTAGCGACAAAATACTGGCTGCCTTCTGGTGGTAGCATTTCACAATCAAGGTGGTCAATATAGTCAGTTGATGAGATTAAAGAAGACTCAATCATTAAAAGCAAAACTAGAAAGAATGATGAAATATAAGTTGTCCTGATATTTATGTTTTTAAGGTGCGTCCCTAGGTTTTTGTCCGTTGCTGAAATGGTGTTATGGCTTGAAAAATGGGTACCGTTATTATGAATATAATTATTCAGTCTTTTTCTTAAAGCCTCCCAGTATACCTGAAGGTTGTATTGGATAATTATTTGATTGATATTGTCGTTTTGCTTTAGAACTTTCATATAATTTTCAAATTCTAGTTTTTTCTTGATTGGTCTCTGTAAATCTGAAACTGAATTTTTAAACCAAGCCGTTATAGCATGTTCGTCATCTGTAAGTGTATTGTTAAATTGTATATTTAATAGTGAATTTGCAAATTCTGCTGTGTCGTCATTCTTTAAATTATTAGTACTTTCTTCAAGGAATGGCATACGTAAACTGATAATATTAAGAATATATACATATTGAATTAGGTCATCCCTTAACTTTCTGATTAACGTGTTTGCATCCGAAAAGCTTCCAATAGAACAACAAAATTTTATACTTTTTAAAGTTTGGGCAGAGCTGTCAATTAAGTCTGTGCTTAACGTGAAATATTCCACTTTAGAAAAGAAGGAAATAATTCGTCCATTCGAATATATAAGTCCAGACAAATCAATAAAAAATTTCGTTAGGTAGTCAATATCTTCCGAAAAAATCTTGAATTGTTCAGTTTCAACAATTTGTCCTTCCTTTGGTAATTCAAAGTTCATAGTTCGAATGGATTTGTCTTTTACATTGCCACAAACAATATTTTTACCAATATACGACACTTTTATCTTACTATGAAATTATTACAACTACTTTTAATGCTTCGGGTTTTTATACAGTTGTTAAAATTTTGGTTCCTAATAAAAAAATCAGCAATGCTCAATTATTCCACTTGAAAGTAGCAAAGCAAAAAATGGAGAACGTTTTTTATAAATTTTAGTCTGCTTAAACAATTCTTTAGAAGTAGATGTGTTGAAGGTATTTACATTTTTTAATCTTTGGATAACTTTAATAAAATCAACATGAGGTATGCTTTCCGGCTTTCCATTATTTCTGGTGGGAGCAGAAAAACTGATTTCATCCTTGTTTATATGATTTACAGTATAGTGTAGTTTTTCTTTGATGCTTTTAATCGTTACCTCCTTAGAAAGACCATCCATAAAGAATTGCCATATTTCTTCCGCAGAATTATCAATGCATCTTTGTGTGAATTTATAATTCATATTTTATTAGTTGTTATTTTTTGAAAACTCCAGTTCTCCCTTAAATGCCTTTTCACTTAACGAGCCATTCAAATTTTCCAACTCCTGTAAACTGTTTTTGTATTCTTCTTTTAATGCTTCGGTTTTTTCTACAAGTTGGGCAAATTGGGTTTGAAGTTCTATGGGTGGAACAAAAATTTCTAAACTTTTTATGTCTTTAAAAGTTAGTCCCGCTTTCACTGCGGATTTATTTTTCTTTTGAATTCCTACAAAACCAAAGGGCATAAAGAAAAAATATGCAGCATACATAGGTAAAATATTTTCATCAAGACGAACTAAGACAATATGTTGATTGATATAAGCATCACCGAAATTTTTTGGAACAACTGCTGTTCTCCCTAAATCTGCTGTAACTGTAATTAACAAATCACCTTCTTGAACTCTTGTTCTAATTGCTTCTTGTGTATCTGGAACATTAATAAGTTGCAAGTCATCCAAGCGCATTGTTCCTTTCCAAACATTTTGAATTCTTAAAAATTTTGAACCTTTATCTGAATAATTCTTTGCCCAACCTCTAGAACCACTTGTAAGGAATTTTATATGGTCGCCAAGTTTTGCCAGTTTCCCGTTTTTCATTTTAATCGGGTCACCAAACATCTCCAAAAAAGAACTTTTCAAAAATTCATCCAACAAGGCAATAGTTTGTTTGCGTTGCTCAATTATTGCTTCAGATTTGCTTAAAATAGCTGCAATTTGAATTTGGTCAGAAATAGAAATTGAAGGAATTACCAAATTCTCTAAAGATTTTCTGTTGATGTGCATTATTGTTGCACCAGTTGATTTTCGTTTTAAGAATTCGGATTTAGTTTGAAGAAATTTGAAAATGAAAGAAGGTGAAAATTCTTTTTTATTTTTTATTCTTATTCTCACAATAGTGCTTCCTACAAAACCAGTTTTACCGAAACCCATTTGCCCAACTGAACCGTCCCATACAACCAGTATATCATCTTCGTCGGCGAATAGACCTGCTTTCTCTAATGTGTATTGTGGCTTGGCTTCGTTTCTAAAATCGTTTGCACGAAAAACACGTTTTGCTCCCTCTTGAAATGCTTCAAGCAAGTCATATCCTTTTCCTTTTTCTATGGTAACTATATCTTTTAGCAAACTCATATAATCATCTGATTTAGTTCTTCCAAACCTATTTGAATATTTTCTTCAATTGTCTCCAATTTTCCAAAAATCAGTTTCGGTTTATCATACTTTACTTCTGCATAAATTTCCTCTTTGTAAGTACTTAAATTCAAATCGTAAGCATTTTCTGCAATTTCTTTTTTAGGAACGAAAAAAAAATTTTCTTTTCTATCGGTTTCGGTTTTAGAGTTTCGGTTTTTGTATTCCGCAACAATTTCTTGTAAATCACTTTTATCAATTTTATTTCGTTTATCGTCTAAAGTGTAACCATCTGCTTGCATATCATAAAACCACACATTATTGGTTTCGCCACCTTTTGTAAATAGTAAAATTGCCGTACTTACACCTGCATAAGGTTTGAACACGCCACTTGGCATTGCTATTACTGCTTTCAATTCTGCTTTTTCAATCAGCATTTTGCGCACTGCTTCAAATGCTTTTCCTGAATTTTGAATTACGCCTGAAGGAACAATTACAGCTGCTGTGCCTCCCATTTTTAGCATTGTAAAAATGCGTTCAACAAAAAGTAATTCTGTTTTAGTAGTTGGTAGTTTTAAATTTTCGTTGATATCTCCTTTATCAATATTGCCTGTAAAGGGTGGATTTGCCATTATGATATCCAACCGGCTATCCTCGTTGTAAGTTTTGCTTAGGGTGTCTTTGTAATCAATATTGGGTTCATCAATACCGTGCATCATCATATTCATTAAACCCAAACGCACCATTGTTGTATCAATATCGTAACCGAAAAAACTGTCTTGCAAAATGTCTTTTACTTTTTCGGTGAGCGCTGCACTCATGGTTGCTCTTTCGAAACCATCTTCGTCTTTTTCTAATTTCTTTTTATCATTTTGCCTTACAAGGTCAGTAAGAATATATTGATATGCGCCCAACAAAAAACCGCCTGTGCCACAGGCTGGGTCGGCAATGCGTTGTCCTAATTGTGGTGCAACCAATTCAGCCATCAGTTTAATAATGTGGCGTGGTGTGCGGAATTGTCCATTTTTTCCTGCGCTTGCAATTTCACTCAATAACATTTCGTACACATCGCCTTGTATATCCTGAAATGCATGTCCACCTACGGTGGCATCGCGTTCAATCTCTTTAAAAATATCTTCAACAATGTTGATAGCAGAAACCAACAAACTTGCCTTCGGCATTATGAAAACTGCATTTGCCATGTGTTTAGTGAAAAGACTTTCGCCTCCTTTACCTTCCTCTTGAATAGTTTTCAGAAACGGAAAAACTTTTGTTTGCACTTGCAACAACATTTCATCAGCAGGTCGGTGTTTGAAGTTACTCCAACGCAATGTTGCTTTGTCAACTTCTTCGTTACTGCCTGCAACTTTATATTTTCCTGTAAACCGGGAAGTATATTTTTCGCCTGTAAATTCTGCATCTCTTTCTCGTTTGGCTTCTAAATCGTCCAAACGTTTCATAAAAATTAAATAGGTAATTTGCTCAATGGCAGTTAGGGGATTTGCAATACCTCCTTCCCAGAAGTTTTGCCAAAGTTTATCAATAAGCGATTTTAAAGTGGAGTTGTTTTGTAGCATCTATATGTTGTGTTTATCATTTTCCCGATGTCGGGAAAATGATTGGTCAATTTTATTTTAATTTATTCAGGTTTTTATTTCCAAGTAATGATTTCATTTGAGTGATGGCAATTTTATTCAATTGTATTAATCGTTCATTCTGTTTCAAATTCTGATGAATCAGCACTGCATTGATACTTTCCATATTACTTAATACTACCAACTGTTCAATGTTTGCAGCATCACGTATGTTTCCTTCCGCTTTTGGATTTGTATCTCTCCATTGTTTGGCGGTCATACCAAACATAGCCATATTCAACATATCGGCCTCATCGGCATACACAAAATTTATTTTATCTTTTGAAAGGGTTGGCGGAACTAAGTTTTCTTTGATGGCATCGGTATGAATACGGTAATTCACTTTTGCTAAGATGCGTTGTAAATTCCATTCCAATTTGAGGCGATCATTTTCATCGGCTTTGAGGCGTTGAAATTCTTTGATAATATACAACTTGAATTCAATTGAAATCCAAGAAGCAAATTCAAAGGCAATGTCTTTATGGGCAAAGGTTCCACCATATCTACCAGATTTGGAAGTTATTCCAATTGCATTGGTGGTTTCAATCCACTTTTTTGGAGTCAATACAAAGCTGTTTAATCCAGCTTGTTTTCTAAACCCCTCGAATTCGAGGGGTTTAAAATTAGAGTTATACATTATCTCCCAAAATCCTAAAAGTTCAATCGTATTTCTGTTACGTAACCAATTTTGAATAATAGTATCGGTATTGGCTGCATCCTTGTGTCGGGCAATATCTGTCAATGAAATAAAGTCGGATTGCTCACTTTGAAAAACTGTGATTTCTGTTCCCTTTACAATAATGGTTTTATTTTTTGCCATTGCTTAGTTCTTTAATTGTGGCGAATTTACCATAATTAAACACATCGAATTAGGGTAATTAAAATTTGATTTAATAATTTTCATTATGCCGCAATTAGTTTTTCGGTAAACGATAAAATTTCTTCAATCTCTTTTTGATTGAAGACGCCTCTGATGCCTTCAGGATGAAGAAGTGTAAACGGTGATTCAATTAAATTTTTCTTTGACAAAGCTCCGTTGTCAATGATGTATTTGCGAAGCAATTCTAAAAACTGCAATTGGCGGCTTGTAAGATATGAATGTAATGAAATAAAATTGTCAAATGCTTTTGAAACTGTTTCGGGGTAAGTTTCTAAAATGGTTATTCCTAAAATGTGTTTGATAAATTGCACAAACACCGCTTTGCGATGGTTGTAAACTCTGCGCAATAAATCAATGGTAATGTGTGGATGTTCGTCATGCAATTCTTCAGCAAGTTGATTGGCCTCATCTGCCGAAATTTCTTTTCCTTCTTTTAATTTTTGTAAAATAGGATTTGCCGAAACTAACGCGTTTACTTTTTGCTCTACCAACTCACGATATTTTGCAATGCTTAACGCTTCGTGTTGCGGTCCAAATTCTATAAATTCTTTTTCGCTTACAAGGTCTTTAAAATTAAATTTTGCAGGTGCTAAAGGAATTACTGCTTCCCGAAATTGCATGAGCGGTGAAAGTTTCAGAATTAATTCGTCAAACTTTTCTTCGGTGATGGTTGCCCAAAAATTATTTGTTTGTGCTTGTCTAATAAGTTGTTCTTCTTTTGAAACGATGTTGATGCTTAAAGGGAGTTCTCCAATTTCTTCAATGATACTTTCTTTCAATGTTTCAAATTTTTCCTTCTCTGCTTTTAAACCTGCCAATGAAACCTCCACAATATCTTTTTCAAATCTCATCGCTTTATAGTCAACATCAACAACCGTTCTAAATAATGGTTTCACAACTGCATCTAAAAATTCAATTTTGACTTGCGTTAAGTTGTTCCAAAAATTCTCATCATCCAATCTTTGTAATTCTTGTTTAGCTTCCATTATCACAACTGAATTTTGTGGAAGTGTTGCAACTTGTTTTTTTAGTTTTTGAATTTCTTTATTTACAATTTCTATTTTTTCTGTGGATTGTGCTTCTTCTATTTTATTTAAACGCAAACCAAACAATCTTACCGGCAAAGGAATTTGAGGTTTCAATTCTTTACCTCTTGGATTGAGTTTAAAATATTCAAAGTTGTCCCAACAATCAAGAATCAGAAATGCATCTTTAAATGTGCACCACGATTTCATTTTTGTGGGCTCAAGCAAACGCGTTCCTCTACCAATCATTTGCCAAAACTTAGTGTAACTGTAAACTGGTTTTGCAAAAACTAAATTCACCAACTCACGCACATCAATACCTGTGTCAAGCATGTCAACACTCAAAGCAACTCGAGGCATGTCGCTATGTATAAACTGGTCAAGCAAACCGCCTTTACCATACACACGAGGGTCTTCACTCACTAAAACTTTTGCCAACTCACCTTTATGTTCAGGATATAACGAATCAAAAATTTCTTCCATTCTTCTGGCGTGTGCTTTGGTTGAACAAAAGAAAATTGTTTTGCCGGGCAATACACCGTTGCTGTCTTTTATACATTCCTCCATGAACTCACGCACTATTAAAGCATTTGTTCCTCGATTAATTACTTTCTTTTCAATCTCTGTTCCTCGTAATTTATTTCTTCAATTTCTTTTCCTTCAAGAATTAATTTCTGTTGGTCTTCTAAAGCAATTGTGCGTTTGCTGATTCCTTCTTGTTGAAATTTTGTTTTGATTTTCATTACCTGGAAATTGCACAAGTAGGGAGGAATATGATTTACTGCTTCATCATACGAATACGCAAAAGTTGGAACGCCATCATCTGTTTCGAACAACTGAAATGTATTGTGATCAATCACATCTGTGGGCGTTGCCGTTAATCCCAAAGTAATTGTGTTGAAGTAATCTAAAATTTCTCGATATGTGTTGTAAATACTTCTGTGGCTTTCATCCACCACAACTAAATCAAAAAAGTGTGGTGATAAGAAATCTTTTTCATCACGAATTACATTCAACATTGTTGGATAAGTGGAAATATAAATTCTTCTGTCGGTAGCAATATTTTTTTCGCCTTGTTTTGGCCACCTGGGTTCGTTCGGTAAAAATTCTTTGAATGCTTCAAGTGTTTGGTCACGCAGTGCAATACGGTCTACTAAAAATAAAACTCTCTCTGCCCAACCTGCTCTCATGAGTGCGTCCACAAGTGCAATACAGGTGCGGGTTTTACCTGTGCCTGTTGCCATTACCAATAAAAATTTGCGTTTCCGTTTTTCAACTGCTTCCATCACAGATCGAATAGCACCAATTTGATAATCTCGTCCTGCAATTTTGGTATTGATAAGTTCACCTGCTAATGTTTTTCGTGACTTACGGATATAAGCATAACGTTCCAAATCATCACGGGTTGGAAACCCATGAACTTTTTTCGGCGGGTAATTTTCTAAATCCCAAAAGTAAATGTCGTTTCCATTTGTATAAAAACAAAAAGTGATTTCTCCCCCTTGCGTTTTTTGTATGATGTTGAAATATAGTTTTTCTAGCTCTCTGCCAAAAAAAGCATAAACAAATGTTTACTTTGATACCACAACATCAAG
>JBBQPP010000091.1:0-10688 GCA_038217255.1 Bacteroidales bacterium
TCCGATGCTACATCCGGCAAATTAAACATAAAAGATTTCTCAGGTGAAACATATGTTTATAAAATTGTAGATTTTGCCCTAAAAGGTCTAAAAGTAGGTGACATTATCACAATCGTTGGAAAACGTGCTGAATATAATGGACCACAAGTAAGTGGTGCAGTTCTGGAAAGCGTTATTCCTGTAACACCCATTACCATTGCCGAGGTGCTAGCTAAACCTGATTCTAATACAGATTTCTATATGGTAACGGGTGAAATTACAGAAATTGAGAATGCGGATTACGGCAATATTTATGTGAAAGACAGCGACAGTAATATTTACGTGCGTGGCTTTTATCCGGGTTATGGTGCAACTGGTGATGATAGAAAAGGTTTGTTAGCTGCCAAAGGCATTAAAGTTGGAGACACAATTACAGTTATCGCAACGAAGGGCTCTTATAAAGAAGTAGTTCAACTTAATAATGGTTTTTATTTCAGCCATGAAAGTGCAGAATAAAATGGTTTATTCTTCCATTATTAAATTAATGGAGTAAATAAAATATTTGAAAAAAAAGCCACTATAAGTGGCTTTTTTTATTCATCCTCTCAGGGTTTTTTACTTTTGCAATTGTTTTCTGAAATAGTACTCATATATAAATTTAATGAAATCAATATTCACAACGCTGTCAGTTATTCTCCTTTTCCTTTCAAACTTTGCATTTTCTCAACCCATGGGTTATTACAACGGAACAGAAAATCTGCAAGGTGATCAACTCAAAAAAGCAATTCACGAAATAATTAAAGGCCACGTCGATTTTTCGTACAATCGAGCTGCCGATATTATTAATTATTCCGATGCCGATCCTGCCAATCCAAACAATGTAATCCTGTTTTATCTTCAGCAATCAAGAGATGTCAGCTTATATGGTATGGGTGGTGATTTTATTAACAGGGAACATGTGTGGGCCAAATCGCATGGCAATTTTTCAGGAATTCGCCCCATGGACAGCGATGCGCATAACCTGCGTCCTGCCGATGCCTCGGTTAACGAAGCACGGGGTAACAAAGATTTCGACAATGTTCAGCCAAGCGGAATTATGTATTACGAAACAACCGATTGCTGGTTTACCGATTATGCCTGGGAACCTGGCCCGGCAGTTAAAGGACAGGTTGCACGAATCCTGTTTTATATGGCTACGCGATATGAGGGTGATGATGGTGAAATTAACCTTGAATTAGTGGATAAAATCAATACATATCCATTACCGGAACACGGTAAACTTTCGACTTTATTACAATGGAATAACCAGTATCCGCCCTCGGATTTTGAAAGGCGCAGAAACGAAAGAATATTTGAAATTCAGCAAAACAGAAACCCTTTTGTAGATAATCCGGAGTTTGCCAATTTAATTTGGAATGGAAAAAGCATCAACCCAATTCAATTTTCGGAATTGAAGATGAATCCTAATAAACCATTTACAAGCGACAAAGTGAGCATATCGTTGAAAGTAGTTGCTGAAGCTGAACCCGACAGTGTTCTTCTTTATTGGGGAAACACTTTCGATTCGCAGCAAAACAAAACTCTTCTCTCCAGGAATTTGGAACAATATTCAACAGAAATTGGCTTTAGTAATTTCCAGGCTGGCGAAACAGTTTATTTTCTGGTTAAAGCGTTTGTTGGAAACCAAACATCGATAATCATGGGAAGTTATATTTTTCCAAAAGTTGTGAAGGAAAATGAGATTACAAAGATTAGCAACATACAAGGACAAAGCCTGAATAGCCCGATGGTTGGGCAAAAAGTAACCGTTATCGGACGAGTAACTGCTAATTTCGACAACACATTATATATCCAGGATAATTCATCGATAAGAAGTGGTGTTTGCATTTATAATTCACTTAAAACCGGCAATATTGGCGACAGTATTGTTGCAACCGGCACTGTCTCAGAATATTCAACTTTAACAGAATTAACAGATATTGAATACTTTTATAATTTCGGGAACAATAAAATCATTTACCCAATCGCTATTAATTCTTCACAAATAAATGAAGACTATGAAGGTATGCTTGTTAAAATTGAAGATGCCGCTTTTAACACAGGCGGGGTAATAATACAAGATGCAAACACAAGCTATCCGTTTTATGACGAATGGGGCCAGTCGGTATTGTTCTCATCATATAATTCACGTCTCGTTGGCGAAAGGCTGCCTGCAGAGCGCACTTCAATTGTGGGAATTGTTTCGGAATATCAAAATACCTACCAGATTTTAGCACGTGAAATAAAAGATCTGGCAATTGAAACCAGTACAACAGATTTTCAAAAAATACAAAGCGAAATTCAGATTTATCCAAATCCGGCCAGGTCAAATATTTCAATAAATACCGGTTTTAGATTAATATCGATTTCCATTTATACTATAAACGGTGATTTGAAACTGATGAAAAACGGAACAGAAAAACAGATCAATATATCGAATTTGTCAGTAGGAATTTATTTTATTAAAATTCAAACTGAAGCAAATGATTGCATCATTAAAAAACTAATTGTTCAATAAAATAAGGTGATTACTCAATGTATCGTTTTGGTTTATCCTTGCATACAATTCAACTTTGCTCAACTATTTAGACTGAAAGCGGTTTTTTCACAAATGAATTTTTATTTTTACCCCCGAATTTTAACGGGAATTATCAGGAATATAAATAATGGAACAGTTGCAGATAGATCAAATGTTGGAGGAGAAAGGCTTTATAGATGAACCGGTTGATCCAAAAATGAAGCTGGTTGAGGAAATTAATCGACTTAAAAAAGAGAAAAATGCGATTATCTTAAGTCATTATTATGTTGAAGGCGATTTGCAGGACATTGCCGATTTCGTTGGTGACAGCCTTGGTTTGGCGCAAAAAGCCGCAAATACAAGTGCTGATATTATTGTTTTTGTCGGCGTTCATTTTATGGCGGAAACAGCGAAAATTATCAATCCTACAAAAAAAGTAATCCTCCCCGATTTAAAAGCAAGTTGTTCGTTGGCCGAATCTGCTCCAGCTGATAAGTTTGCTGAGTTCATTGCAAAATATCCGGATCACAAAGTAATTACATACATTAACGCTTCGGCAGCGCTGAAAACCATGTCCGACATTGTTTGCACATCTGCAAATGCAAAACAAATTGTCGAAAGCTTTCCAAAAGAACAAAAACTGATATTTGCACCCGACAAAAACCTTGGAAACTACATAAACAGCATCACCGGCCGTGAAATGGTTTTGTGGGATGGTGCCTGTATGGTACATGAACTGTACTCAGTAGAAAAAATCATAGCCCTGACTGACGAGCACCCCGATGCTGAATTTATTGCCCATCCTGAATGTGAAAAACCGGTATTGCTTGTTGCCGATTTTATCGGGTCAACTACGGCACTGTTGAATTATATTCAAAAAAGTCAGGCCAAAAAATTTATTGTTGCTACCGAAAGTGGCATTTTGCACCAAATGGTGAAATCCTGTCCCGATAAAATTTTTATTCCTGCACCTTCTGTTGATTCAACTTGTGGTTGCAACGACTGCTCATATATGAAATTAAACAGTTTGCAAAAACTTTACACCTGCATGAAACATGAATTACCTGAAATTATTTTACCTCAGGAAGTAATTGAAAAAGGGAGGATTCCAATTCAGCGGATGCTTGATATTTCGAAATAAATAGTTCATCAAACAAACAATCTTTCATCAAAAGAAAAAGGCGACTTGCTAACTATTATTATTTGATTAAAACTGTTATGCCGCGGATTTATTAGATAATTGTAATCGCCCTGAACTATCGCAGAAGGAACTTTCATTACTAAAAATTCATTTTGAGAAATAAATTTATCGCCAATATTTTGGGTGAATTGCGAATGAGGAAGGCTGTTCCAGTCTGCCGAAAGTGTTTTATCTGAAACAAGCGTTATTTCCACCATATCCGGGATTTCAATTTCAACCAAAAAATAATCTGTGGGAATGTTGCCAACTGGCACGTGCACTGCAATTTCAACCAGGCACAAAGCCCGCGACTGACTTGTATAAAGCATTGAGATGCCTTTGCTATTCCATCTTGCACCAGCTAATTCAGCACCTTTGCCCGAAAGATTATCGGCATATTTCTCTTTTGCCAAACGATATACTTTCATGCCAGAACTCCGTGTTCAATCCGTGTCAATTCATCTTTTAGCATCATTATGCCAAAAGTATTGTCGAGTAGCGAAACCGGTTTTATACCTCCTAAAGCTATACTCTTTGAATTCAACCAGTTGTGAAAATTATCGGTATTGCCGAAAACCTCAACTCCTTTGTTAAATAGCAATTGAACCTCAATTATCCTTTCTGAATAAATTGGGCTAAAATCAATTTTTTCTTTCTTGTAACGCTGAAGTGTTCGTTCGGACAAGTGCAAAATTCTGCTCCATTCTTCCAATTTCAATGGAATATCTTTTTGAAGGTTGTTAAAAGCAGCATATTTTATTCCTTCCCTCGTTTTCTTAATCAGAAATAAAATATCCCGATCATCAATCGAATCGTAATGTATTTTTTGAGTTGTATTTGCCATCGCTAATTTTTTTCAATAAAGCTATGAAATATTTCGCAAAAATAACGACGATTGGCAAATATTGAATTTATACTACTCCTTATTTATAACACTTTCTGCTGATTTATAGCCATTTATATTTTCAACAAGCAAATTTTGCTTCGAAATTTCAATTGCTTTCAGCAACATATTATCAATCTTTTTAATTATCGGGTAAAAACCCTCTTCTCCGATAATATTACGTGCAATGTATGCTTTCAATTGTGTTTTGATAATTAAGGATGAGGCTTTTAACCCCGTATTATCACGCTGGATTCCTTTGCCTGCAGCATAATTTATAAACTCTTCAAGCACATTTTTTCTGTCAAGATAACTATCGAATTCATCGGCTTTAGTAAATCCCGATAAATCTTTTCTGTGTTCATCTGCATAGGCATAAGCAAAGGTATAAATCAACCCTTTTCGGTAGATGGAGTTGTAATATTCCGAATTCCCGGTGGTATCAATCGGCACAAAAAAATCTGGCATAATTCCACCACCTCCATAAACAATCCTGCCACTTTTGGTTGTGTATCTTAATGAATCAGCGAAATGTACACTATCCGCCACGAGCTGTTCCATACTATGAAATCGTTCATATATATTACTGTAATACTTTTCATTTCCTTCTTCATATGAACTTTGTATGCAACGTCCGCTTGGCGTGTAAAACCGGGCAACTGTAAGTCGAAGCGCCGAACCATCACCTAAAGGAATCTGCTCCTGTACCAGGCCTTTTCCAAATGATCGTCGTCCGATAATAAAACCCCGATCGTTATCCTGAATTGCCCCGGCAAAAATTTCGCTTGCTGAAGCGGAAAACTCGTCGATCATTACATAAACCTTAAAATCTTTCCAGGTATCACTTCCCGATGCATTATATGTTTTACGGGGTTGATTGATTCCCTCTGTATAGAGAATTGGCTCTCCTTTACCCAAAAATTCATCAACCATTTGAAGCACAGTTACTAAAGAACCTCCGGGGTTTTGCCTTAAATCGATAATTACTTTTTTAGCACCGGCATCTTTAATTTTTTCCATGCCATCCATAAACTCTTTGTAAGTTTTGTTGGCAAAACGGCTTATTTTAATAAAACCTGTTTCATCGTCAATCATGTATGAAACATCGATACTGTTGATTGGAATATCGCCCCGGGTAATTTCAAAATCAAGTTCCTTTTCGGCTGCTTTTCGAACAATGCCAACCAAAACTTTTGAGTCTTTATCGCCACGAAGCAGGTTTAATACTGTGGCATTGACCACATTCACTCCGGCAATAATCGAGTCATTTACTTTAACTATTCTATCGCCGGGCATAATTCCAACTTTACTTGATGGTCCTCCTGAAATTACTTCAATAACCCTTACTGTATCTTCCATTATTGAAAACTGAACGCCAATTCCCGAAAATTTGCCTGTCATTTCTTCCTGCACTTCCTTCATATCGGTTGGTGGAATGTATGTTGTGTGAGGATCAAGATTTTTAAGGATTTCCGGGATAGTTTTTTCAATTATTTCAGAAATATTAACGCTATCAACATAACCCTGATCAATGTATGAAAGTATTTCAGAAATTTTGTTTTGTCCACCTATATTCAAGCCCACAAAACCCGACTGGCTGTTCCGGTTTAATAAGTTCCCGATTAAAATTCCCATAACCACAGAAACGGCTATTATAAGCGGAATAAGGATTGCTGTTTTTTTGTTCATTATAATATTATTAAATGTTGCCGGGCTCAATTTGTTCGACTTCGATATTTGCCCGTTTTAAAAGGTTTATCCCATCTTCGAGCCGATAGTTTTCGGTAAAAACAACTCTTGAAATACCGGCCTGGATGATCAATTTTGAGCATTCCAAACATGGCGACGAAGTAACATAAAGTGTTGCTCCCAAACTACTGTTACCCGATTTGGCAACTTTTGTAATGGCATTTGCTTCGGCATGCAAAACATACGATTTGGTTTTATTGTTTTCGTCCTCGCATTCATTTTCAAAACCTGAGGGTGTGCCATTGTACCCATCGGAAATAATCATTTTATCTTTAACCAAAAGTGCCCCAACCTTCCGCCTGTTGCAATATGAATTCTGTGCCCAAATATCGGCCATTTTCAAATATCGTTGATCCAGTAATTGCTGCTTTTTTGTTGTCATTTTCAATTTTAAATAAAATTGTTTTACTTTTTACTAAAAAGATTACAAATGTAATACTGAATTGTTCAGTTTAAGGAACATGCATAGGAAAGCGGTTCTTTTTAACAAACATTATATCCTGAAAACAAAAAACGCCACTAATTAGCGGCGTTTTTCAATATAATATTGTCAGGTTATTGTTTGATAAGTAACCAAAGGTCGGCGTATTTCGGAAATGCCTGTCTAATTTCTTTTACTCTTCCACGGGCTTCAGTCTCGCCCTTGTATGAATTGACACAAACACGGTAGTAACCGGTTTCACTATGAAGGATAATTGGAGCAAACCCTTCGTTCAACAAAGATTCGCGGAAATTTTTTGCGTTGTCGAGTTGACCAAAAGAACCAAGGATGACAAAATAAGTATTAGCCTCATTGCCAGTTTTGTCGGCTGCATCTGTAAAAGTAACTGACTCCTTGCGAAGCGATACTGATTTATCTTCTACAGTTGGAGCAGGTTTTGCGGCTTCAGTTGTTTCAGGAACCGTAAAAACTTTTGGTTGTGATGTGGGCGGTGTGTATTGAACTGCAGGTTGTTTCTTTGATGATTTACAAGCCGATAAACCAATAACAGCTACGATAACAAAAAACATTATTCTTTTCATACGAACTTTTTTTTAAACAGTTTAACGCGGCTAAATTAGATAAAACAGATAATACAAATTCAGTAAAACATGGTAAGTTTTACACAAACTATTGTTTGCAACTATCAATCAATTACATTTCGAATATTGAATAAAACGATTTTACTGCAAATTTGAGAAATTAAAACAACAAAACTAAAGTAATGCCGTAAACATGAACAACTTACAAAACCGATTCTGAATTTGTCATTCAACATTACTAATACATTTTTCGATTTAAAATACAAATATGAATAACCGGCCAACAAAAGATTACATCCGCAACGCAAAATTTGCAGGGCAATTTTACCCCGGAAACAAAACCGAACTAACAAACCAGTTAACTAAATTGTTAGAGCAAGCTAAAACGCTAACAAAAAACCCTGATGTAAACAAAAATCTTCAGGCAATCATTTTACCTCATGCGGGTTATGTTTTTAGCGGACATGTTGCTGCTGCCGGTGTTTCCCAAATTGCTGAAAATACATCCTACAAACGGGTGTTTGTGTTGGCTTCAAGCCATCTCTACTCATTCAATGGTGCTGCTGTTTATTGTTCAGGCAACTACATGACCCCACTTGGTGAAACAAAGGTTGACACACAACTTTCCAATGATCTTGTAAATAGTTCTGATTTATTTATTGAACATAGGGAGGCTCATGAAAATGAGCACAGTATAGAAGTACAATTACCTTTTATTCAGCACAAACTGGGTGAAAATATTTTGTTTGTTCCAATTATTCTGGGAACCCATAAACCTGAAATATGCAAAAAAATAGCAAGCACATTAAAAAAGTGGTTTACACCTGAAAATCTATGGATAATCAGTACCGATTTTTCACATTATCCTGAATATAAAAATGCCATTAATGTGGATCTTTTAACCGCTAATGCCATTTGTAGCAATCAACCCCAAAAATTGCAGGCAGTTTTAAAAGAAAACAAATACCTCAAATTCGATAACCTTGCAACTTCGCTTTGTGGCTGGACTTCAGTGCTTACGCTGCAATACATGACCGAAAATCAGGATTTCGATTATAAAAAAATATATTATCAAAATTCGGGAGATGCAAAATTGTACGGAAGTAAGGATCGGGTAGTAGGTTACTGGTCGATAGCTGTTTACAATCAACCCGAAAAACTCAGGATTTCGCATGAAGAAAAAGATGAGTTAATTGAAAAAGTTCGGGAATCGATAAATTTTTATGTGAAAAACGGGAGAGAAGGGAAAATCAACCCTTCTGCCAGAGATGGAATTTTGAATGAAATAATGGGCGCTTTTGTGAGCATTTATGTAAAAAATAAATTACGGGGGTGTATTGGAGGTTTTGCGAAGAAAAAAACATTGAATGAAATGGTTCAGAAAATGGCTGTTTCGGCATCACACGATCGCAGGTTTGACCCTGTAAAACCAGATGAATTAGACAAAATGGAACTTGAGATTTCAGTGCTTTCACCGTTAAAACAGATTGATTGTGTAAGCGAAATTGAGCTGGGAAAACATGGAATCTATATAAAGCAGGGAATCAACTCGGGAACCTTTTTACCACAGGTTGCAACTAAAATGGGTTGGAATCTGGAAGAGTTTCTGGGACATTGCTCGCGCGATAAAGCTGGAATTGGCTGGGAAGGTTGGAAAACCGCTGATATTTTTGTTTATGAGGCGATTGTTTTTCGTGGGTAAAATTGTATCGTTTTGACGCTGTCAGGTCTGCGACGCTGACAGGTCAAGGAAAAGAGATTATCTGAAAACCTCGCGCAAAACGTTCAAAGATTTTATTTCACCCAAATTATCGAAATGAAGTTGATAGTAATCAATTAAAACAGTTATTAATGTATCGCGCATGCTTCGCGAAATGACAAATTCGCTGATTTCATGAAGTTTAAGAGATGAAAGTTTCATCAAATATTCTGTTGTTTCTTTGTTGGCATAAAACGGGTGCGAGGGCTGAAAATGTACAACTGCTCCCTTTTTCATATCGAACCAGCCTTGAAAACCCGCATGGTTTGTTTCGGGGAAAAACCCCAAATATTCGGTTAACCTGAACAAAAACCAGAGATGGAAATTGCTGGCTCCGGTTTCCATCAAATCGAAATAGAGCAATGAGTTTTTTATAAAATCATACATTTCGGGATAACTTTCCTGCTCGTTGATTGATTTATATAAAACTTCAGCAAGAAAAATCGCGAGTGATGATTTTGTAATACTGAATGGGATATTTTGATATACCTGATTGCTTTTTAGCTCTTTAATCCGGTGCAGTTCTCGTGTTTGTTTTTGGTAGGCCACCATATCAACAAGGAAAAGGGGTTGCAATAAACTTGATTTATTTTGTGCTTTTTTGCTCCTGGCGGCATTCACAAGGTAACTTTGCCGACCAAAATCGCGGGTGAAAATGGTTGCAATAACACTGCTTTCGCCGTATTTTATAAAGTGAAGTACTATACCTTCAGTTGTAACAAGCATCCTTTAGTTTAAAGTTCCGGGTTCAAAGTTTAAAGTAGCTAAACTAATGAATAAACAACAGCTTCGTAATATGTGTTTCCTCTCCAAGTTCGTCGTTACAAAAAACTAAATAAACACCGGTTTTTACACGGTTCCCGTTTAAGTTTCTGCCATCCCAAATAGCTTGCCCACCCAGCGATTGTGTCCTAAAAACAAGGTTTCCGGTAATATCGGTAATTTTAACTTCCGAGTTTTCTATCAGGTTGGTAACAGTAACCGGCCCGTCGTAGGTTTCGCGCACCGGATTTGGGTAAACAAACACACTGTCATAAGTTGCTTTCCCTTCAATAGCCTCACCCATGTATGAGATCAACCCTTTTTCAGTTCCAATTAAAACCTCACCATTTTTCTGGTTAATTGCAATAGAAGTAATATTATCAGAAAAAAGCGGGCTATTATTGGTCGTAAAGTGCAAAATTTCCTCGGTGCCGGTTTCTGAAACCAAATAAACACCCGAATTTTTTGTTCCGAGCCATTTTCGGTTAGCCCCATCAACGGCTATTGAAGTTACTGTTTCGTTTTTTAACAAAGGATGAAAATTCCCATCATTTAAATCTAAGCTTGGCTGTGTAGCATAAAAATTATCTGCTTCCCAAATCCTGCCCGGATTATTGTAAACACCCACTCCCGCTGAAGAACCTACCCAAACGGCGCCATCATTATCCTCTACAATCGAATAAATATCATTCATCCGGGTATATTCCTCAACCACACCGTTATTAAAATACGCCGTTACCAGCAAGCGTTTTTTCTTGCTCCCATCTTTATTTACAACATACGCATCATTAGCCCC
>JBBQPP010000092.1:0-10607 GCA_038217255.1 Bacteroidales bacterium
AAAGAAGAGGCTAAAATTCCTTTCCCCAGCGATGAAGTAACTCCACCGGTAACGAATATGTATCTTGTTTCCGACAATTTTCTCAATTTTTTTGATTTTAAGGCACAAAATTAATCAATAAAACTTATCTGAAAACTAAACGTAGCTTTAATTGACCTATAATATTGAATAAATAACAACCAATCGCTGTTAATTTATAGTAGCCCCAATAAACTATGCTATATAAAATTTGGACTAAAACGCAAATTGATTTCCTTGTAATATTATCGGATTTTCACTGGAGGGTTGAATTAAACCATGTATTGTGATTTCCGCAAAGCAATGTGTGACATTTTGGCAGTTACATATGTATATTTTGTGATGCCGATTGATTACATATGTGAATTTAATTGTATATCTGTACATTAAAGCCAATATATTTATTCCTAACATTTATTTTAATTTAATTGTATAAGAATATTTTTTATCAAATCCCGGTTGATTTGTTTCTTTTGGTTGACTTACCAACTGATAATTTAATTTGTTTTCAGGAGGTAGTTGAAATTTTATCCTGAACCGGTTTTTAGTTTTTAACGGATACCTTTGTTTTTTACCGCACTAAACCTGACGCTATTTATCAACCGTATTAGTTCAAAGATGCAACAAGAAAGGTTGCCCCAAACCGGAACAACCTTTCTTTATAAAATCAAAATAAGATGATCTTATTTTATTTCCTTTTTTAATTGGGCAACCCATTTGGTTACCCTTTCGTTTGTAAGTCTTCCCTGATTTTCCTGGTCAAGCGGAAGGCCAACAAAAATATCGCCACGTTGCGCTTTTGAAGTTTCGAAGGTATATCCTTCTACAGGTATTTTTCCTATAATATTTGCACCGCAATTTTCAAGTATTTCTACTAAAATTCCAATGGCATCACAAAAGTTTTCGGGATACCCTCTCTGATCGCCAAGTCCAAAAACGGCGAAAGTTTTGTTTTTAAGATCCATTTCTTCCAATTCAGGAACAAATTCGTCCCAATAATTGGGCAATTCGCCGTCAAACCAAGTTGGCGCGCTTAATATAAAATTTTTATTTTCTTCAAAATCTTTCGAATTCAATTCTTCAGCATTAATTGCTTTAATGTCGTCTTTACCAAAAACTTCAATCACTTTTTCAGAAACCTTTTTTGATTTTTGGGTGTGAAAACTATAAATAATAACTGTTTTGCTCATTGCGGTTTTGTTTATTTAATATTCCAATAATTCTTTTGCTGCTGCATAAATCCGTTCTACATTTGGTAAAATGGCTCTTTCCAATATACGGTTAAATCCAACCGGAGTGAAAGGTGAACCAACCCTTTTTACTGGTGCATCAAGCAATTTGAAAGCTTTTTCGGTAATGATCGCACTTAATTCGCCACCAAACCCCCCGAAAACTTTATCTTCATGTACTATCAATACTTTGTTAGTCTTTTCAATTGATTTCAGAATAGTCTCTTCGTCTAAAGGAATTAAGCTGCGTAAATCAATTACCTCAACACTGGCCCCTTCTTTTTCAAGTTTATTTGCTGCTTCAATACTTAAATGGGTTGTATTTCCGTAAGTTAACAAGGTTAAATCACTACCCTCTTTTCTGATTCGTGCCTTCCCGAAAGGAACTTCAAAATCATCGGGAATAACTGTCGCAGCTTTAGGATCCTGGTACAAAGCTTTGGGTTCCATAAACATTGTTAATCCCCGTGAACGAATCGCAGTCCGCAATAACCCAGCCGCATCATCGGCAAAAGAAGGATAAACAATCCGGACTCCAGGAATAGCGACCAACGAGCCTTCGATATTTTGAGAATGGTACATCCCCCCTCCGATATAACCACCAGACGCTAAGCGAATGACTATGTTTGGAGAGAACTTTCCGTTCGAACGCCAATAGTCATGGCTTGTATCGACATATTGTTCCATCGCAGGCCAAAAATAGTCGGCAAACTCAGCACCTTCAACAACAACCCGTATTTTATCGTTGTATCTCGACATCCCGTTTGCAGTTCCCATGATGAAATCTTCGGCAATTGGTGCATTGAACACACGTTTTTTACCAAATTCTTGTTGTAGTCCTTTTGAAACGTTGAATATGCCGCCTTTATCTTTATTGGCCATATCCTGCCCCCAAATGAAAGTATCGGGATTAAGGCGGAATTCTGCTTTCAAGGTTTCGTTCAAACCTGTAATTAATTTTTTCTTTTCGCCTTCTTCGTTATGCAATCCGTCAGGGTATTTTTCAGATTGGTATGCTTCGGGGATCACAAAATCATAGATTGATTCCGGATCTGGATCTGGAGCAACCAGTGCAGCTTTATGTGCAGCTTTTAACTCAACTTTTGCGCTAACTTCAATTTCGAGTAATTCCTCCTCTGTAAAGCGTTTATATTTTACAAGCATCCTCCCAAACTTCGCAAGTGGATCATAATCCATAACATAATTCCTCTCCAACTGATTTCTGTAGAGAAGGTGGTCGTCGGAATTTGAATGGGAATGCATTCTCACGCAATTGGCTTGTAAAAGTACAGGTTTTGATTCTTCAATAGCGAAACGTTTGGCCTCAGCCATTGCGTTCATCGAATCAAATACATCTTTACCATTGCAATGTATAATTCTTGTGTTTTTGAAACCGCTAAAATTATTTGCAACTTTTCGGTTAGCGGTTTGATCTTTTTTCGGAACTGAGATTCCATAGCCATTATCCTGAATCACAAATATCACTGGAAGTTGTTCTTTATCAGCACCATTAAATGCTTCATAAACATACCCCTCACTTACTGATGATTCGCCTTGTCCACTGATTGCCACCGCTTTTTCGCCATAATATTTAATAGCCCTGGCAACCCCAACTGCATGAAGCGTATGATTTCCGGTTGATGATGAAACAGTGTGGATATTCCATTCTGGCTTGGCAAAATGGTTGGACATGTGGCGACCTGCACCCGAAGGTTCCGTTGCTTTAGAAATTCCGTTAAGGATAATCTCCTCGGCTGTCATACCACATGACATTGCAGTCAACATTTCCCGGTAATACAGAAAGATATGATCTTTTTTCTTCTCAAAATGCTGACCAACAGCCAACTGAATTCCATCATGACCTGCATAAGGTGCATGGTATGACCAACCAATAGCCTGCTTCAAATAATTTGGGGCTTTATCATCGATCAAACGGCCAAGGGTCATTAAATAAAACCATTTTTTTAACGTTTCCTTGTCCGTTTTTTTAATGGAATAAATCTTGGGTACTTCCATTTCATTCATATTTGTAATATATTTTATTTTTTATACTAACCGATTAATGTCAAATTGTTCAAGGTTGTCGGCAATCTTTCGTAAAAATGCTCCACCTAAAGCACCATCAACAATTCGGTGGTCATAGGATAATGAAAGGAACATTAAATGGCGGATTGCGATGACATCGCCAGTTGGCGTTTCCAATACCGCCGGTTTCTTCTCTATGCTTCCCGTAGCAAGTATTGCGACTTGTGGTTGGTTGATTATTGGCGTTCCGATTAAATTGCGGAATGAACCAAAATTTGTAATGGTAAAAGTTCCGCCCTGGATTTCTTCTATTGCCAATTTGTTGTTTCGAGCTGCATTTGCCAATCGGTTCAAATCTTTTGTTATCCCAACCAAGTTCTTTTGTTCGGCATTTTTAATAACCGGAACAATCAAATTTCCATCAGGTTTGGCAACCGCGATACCAATATTTATGTCTTTTTTAAGTATAATCCTGTCGCCATCAACCGATGAATTTACCATTGGAAATTCAGCAAGTGCGGCAGCAACGGCTTCTGTGAAAATAGGCATGAACGTGATTTTTTCGCCATATTTCTTTTCAAATGCCTCTTTATTTTTGTTTCTCCAGATAACCAATTCAGTAACATCGGCCTCAACAACAGCGGTAACATGCGCCGAAACCTGTTTCGACATTACCATGTGATCGGCAATGAGTTTGCGAACCCTGTCCATTTCGATAATCTGGTCGCCTGAGCCAACAGATACCGCCGGTGGAGTCATCGTTTTACGGGTTGCAGTTGCACTTTCTGTTTTAGTTTCAGGTGTTGATTTTCCACTTTTTCTGTTTTGAATGTATTCAAGGATATCATTTTTCTGGACCCTTTCGTTTGCCCCTGATCCTTTAATAGTTTCAAGTTCATCCAATGAAATATTCTCTTGTTTCGCAATATTCCTTACCAACGGTGAATAAAAACGTGTTGAAGTTTCGCGAACATTTTCTATGTTTTTCCCTTCAACTGGTTCTGATTTACCCGTTTCTTCTTTTTCATTTTCTTTGTCTGCCGGTTTTTCAGAAGAAGTTTTCTCCTCTTTTTCAGTATCTTTTTCCGCCGGTTTTTCAGAAGGTTCTTCTGTTGAACTTTCCTCCCCTCCCATATTAATAATTGCTAAAACTTCCCCAACTGGTACAAGACTTCCTTCTGGAAATAATATCCTGGCTATAACTCCATCAACTGGCGAGGGGATTTCAGAATCTACTTTATCGGTTGCAACTTCAAAAAGATTTGTATCTTCTTCTACTGTATCACCTTCTTTTACAAACCATTTGGTTATTGTGCCTTCCTGGATACTTTCGCCAAGCTTGGGCATTACAATTTGGAAATTTGACATGATATCGAACTGTTTTTTAAAATTAATTGTAATTTACGCATTGTACAACAAGTCGAAAATTGAAATGTTCACATTGCAATTTTCTTTTTTTCCTCTACATTTACAATATACGTTTTTCTACTTTTTTATCTTGAAATATACTTGAAATTTTATCTATTAACTGGTTTTTGTTTTCAGGTTACAAATCAATTAACTTTTCTATTATTATATATGTATTTACAAAAAGGTTGTTTACATTTGTAAACTACCAATTAAATCATTAACTGATTGCAACTTATGACGAACTAAATAATCCTCGATACCATTAATTATTTGAATTGGGATAAATGGATCTTTAAATATTGCTGTCCCTACCTGAACAGCTGAAGCACCAGCTAGCATAAATTCTATGGCATCGGTTGCGTTCATAATCCCTCCCATACCAATTACAGGAATTTTTACCGCATTATAAACTTGCCAAACCATTCGTAAAGCAATCGGTTTTATTGCGGGGCCCGATAATCCACCGGTAATCGTGGATAATAAAGGTATTCTTTTTTCGGCATCAATCGCCATTCCTAAAAAAGTATTTACTAACGAAACACTGTCAGCGCCCTGCCCTTCAACCGCTTTTGCAATTTCAGTAATATCCGTAACATTTGGCGACAGTTTCACAATCAATGGTTTTGAGCAAACTTTCCTTACTTCACGGGTAACAGCTTCTGCACTGGGGCAACTTATCCCAAACGACATTCCACCTTCTTTAACATTGGGACATGAAATATTCAACTCAACGGCTGTTATATGGCTTAATTCATCCACTTTTTCAGTAAGTTCGATATATTCCTCAACGGTTGAACCATTAACATTTGCTATTAAATGCGTACCGTAATCCTTTATTCGCGGATAAATATTTTGAATAAAATAGTCAATCCCTTTGTTTTGTAAGCCAACCGCATTCAACATTCCCGATGCTGTCTCAGCCATTCGGGGGTATGCATTGCCATCGCGGTTTTTTAATGTCAATCCTTTTAATAATACTGCCCCCAATTTAGAAACGTCATAAAAATCATTCAGCTCTTCAGCAAAACCAGAGGTGCCCGAGGCAGTCATTACCGGATTTTTAAATTCCAGTCCTCTTATATTTACTTTTAAATCTACCATTTCAAATCGTTGATATTAAAAACTGGCCCTTCGGTACATACACATAAATTACCATTAACTGTTGGTTCAATACAGCACAAACAAACCCCAAATCCACAAGCCATAAGGTTTTCAAGCGAAACCTCGCAAAATACATTTGCCTTTTTTGCCTCAGTTGCTATTGCTTTCATCATAGCATCCGGCCCACATGCATATATTTTATCGTAATTCTTTAGTTTATTTTGAAAAACAGAATGTTGGGTAACAAAACCCTTTTCACCAATTGAACCATCCTCTGCTGTAAAATAAAGGTTTCCGTATTGAGCATAATCATCCACATTTACATGATCTTCAATTGTTTTGGCACCCAACAATAAATTGACATTTTCTTTTTTTAAACCTGATTTTTTTGCCAGAAACAACATTGGGGCAACACCGCTACCGCCTCCCACAAGCAAAATCTTATCATCGCTTTTCGGGAATGTAAATCCTTTTCCCAAAGGTAAAATGATACTTAACGACTCACCTTTACTAACTTCCGTTAACTTTTTCGAACCTCTTCCCAGAATTTTAACAATTATAGAGAATGTATTTTGCGCATAGTCAGCATCAAAAACAGAAAATGGACGTCTGAGGAAAATTTCACTTGAATCTTTGACCTCGATATTAACAAACTGCCCCGGTAATAATGTAGGTAAAGGTTCAGAAGAGCTTAATCTGATTAAAAAGTTAGTAGCGTTTAATGCAGTATTTTCTATAACTACTAAATTTCTAACTTCCTTTTTATTCATAAATAATCAATTTGCGTGCAAAGATAAAAATTACTGTTCAGTATTTTGTTCACTGATTTTAATAATGAACAACAATTAAGATAAACAGTAAAATTCTAATCCACAATAAGCTGTATTTATCATTAATAAAAACCATTTCAGTTGCCTATGATTATAGTTACATATGTAAATTATAGAATTAAAACCAAGGTTACTTACGTAACAAGTGGATACTAATGTTATCAAGGAGACAAAAATAAAAAAACAAGCAATTATATATAGCTGCATTACAATATGTTATATAAATATTAACATATTTATTGATGTTATATTGCTTTGTATAAGGCATATATAAAGGGAAAGGTCTTTATATATAGCGATCTGGCGTAACTTCGCATTAACAGCGAACAACTTAATTGGGTTTGTAAACCTTTTCGTCGTACACCTATTTGTCCAATAGTCCTTGATGGTTTATATGCATTACATATGTAATTTCGTGTTTTACGTATGTAGTACTTATGTATTATATTTTTACGCAAATGGTTACATATGTGATATGCTTAAATTATACATTAACTATAAGTGTAATAAACTAATTAACAATGCTTTAATAAAATTTGTTTCGAATCATTTTAACCGAAATATTTATAATTTTTCTAATGTAAAATCAAATAAGTGTCAGATTATCGAATAGATGAATTGGTTTTCGATATATTAATATGCTAGAACGATTTATAATCTGTCGAAATTATACTGATAAAATAATGGGGGAATACAGGCTCCATACTTTAATTTAAGTTATTGAATGAAACTTTTATAGAGGCAACCAACCGCAAAGCGTTACAGAAAAGGATAAGTATTTTTTAAACAGTGAATGAAATAATAATAAAAGGGGCACCGCAATAAGCAGCGTCCCCAGTTTTAAAACAACTCCTAAAATGGAATGTGGAGTTTATATGTCATGAATCACACATTTACTTTTTGTCAAAATCAACAAATGTTCCATCAGAGAACAGAAGCAATACTTTATTGATTGGTTTATCAATGGTTGTATCCTTATTTTTGATTTTATTTTGTACCACATTTTGAGTTACTATTGGCTCGCTGGCAGAAGCAGGCTCTTTTGCTACTAATTCTTCAATATCCATTGTCATTTCCCCAACACCAGTAAAAAGCCATCTTGCATTTAGATCAGGGAAATTTATCAACAACTTTTCTATAAATGCAGCACCTGGCATGTTTCGGCCATTTAATACATGGGATATATTGGAAGGTTGAACCTCCAATAAATTCGCCAATTCGCCGGCGGAGATTTCTTTGTAATCCATATATTTTTTTATCCTATCCTTCATTTAATAATGTAATTCAAAATGACCATATAAGCCATAATATGACTTGTTTGCATTTATAAAATATAAGTGTACTAATGTAATGTATTATTTTTACATATAGCAATCATAAATAAATATATTTCTTATTGAATTTCTACTAATTATTGAATATTGGGTTCTATTCAACTTTAACTAAATTGTATATTTAACTGATAAACAATAATATAAATGCTAAATAATGACGAAATACAATATAAACAGGAATAAATTGTTCATTTTATAAAGTATAGATACAGTAAACATTTATAAGTTATTGATAATGTGATATATAAAAAACAACCATAATTAAATTATATGCACATTTTATAGATTAATTTTGTAAAACACAATTGTAATACTAAATTGGTTTCACGCATTAATTGTTTATAATTATATAAATGAAAAGGTAAATATCGTCCAGATTTATATTAGTTATTTTTTCAGAAAATACTTAAAAATGTTACATATATTCATGGTTTCTATTTAGGGTAAATTGTTTATTTAACATTTGTGTTAACTTAAATAATATTGTGCAAGTGAAATACATTTACAATTGTAATATATGTGAGTAACTTTTATTGCATCAGCGAATTCAGGGTTTATTTGTAATCAATCGTTTTTGCTTCCTTCAAATCAATCAAAATGAGAAAATTCATGTATTACTTTGTGCACATTATGAAATATCAAATTCTCAATTAGTTTAAAAGTCCTCTTAACGAACTCAAGCTATTGATAATTAATGTTTTTTGTGAATAAACTAAAATGCTAATTTTACACACAGATAATTAAAAATTTAAAGAAAAACGGATGAGATCCTTTCAATTGTTACTACTGGTGATTTTTCTGGTTATTTATTCACTAATTTCCTTAGGGGCGTTAACGAGCTTATTAAATATAACTTCTTCCGCAAATAAGAAAAAAGTTCGGTGGTCTATTCTTATTTCTACATCTCTGATTCTCATCAGCTTCGTTTTGCTCTACATTTGGCCAATGACAGCCCGGAGTATAAAAGATTACACATTTCATCTTATTTTCAATGCCTTGTTATCGGTGGATTTTGTTTTCAAACTTCCGCTCGCCCTCTCATTTATCATTGGTATTTTATTCTCCCTAAAAAGAAAAGCGGTTGTTTATGCAATGGGATTAATACTTTCAATTGGTATTAGTAGTAGCATAATATATGGTTTTGTGTTTGGTACAAAAAGTTTGATTATCAATAAAGTAGAATTGGAATTTCCAAATTTGCCCCAAAATTATGACGGATTAAAATTGATGCAAATCTCTGACATACACCTTGGCAATTTTTTACATTCACAAAAATTAATGACCAAAGTTAAAAATGAATCAAAAATAATTGACCCGGATATAATCTTGTTTACAGGTGATTTAGTGGACAACTTTTCAAACGAGCTTATTGGTTGGGAAGGTGTTTTCAAGGAAATAACCCGTAATAAAGAATGTTTTTCGATTCTTGGTAATCATGATTATGGCAATTATACGGACTGGGAAAGTGAAGCCGAAAAAATTGAAAATTTTAAACAAATTGAAGCAGGCAACGAAACTTTAGGATTTCAGTTGTTGAACAATGAACATGTCAAACTAAAATCAAAAACAGACTCTATCTATATTGTTGGCGTTGAGAATTGGGGGCATCTGCCTTTTCCGCAATATGCTAATATTGAAAAAGCCATGGCCGGCATACCAAAAAATGCCTTTAAGATATTAATGACTCACGATCCTGCTCATTGGGATGAGGTTATAAAATACGGAGGAGATTTTGCCTTGACATTATCAGGCCATACGCACGGTATGCAGTGGGGAATCGTGCGCGCAGGAATTGTGTTTAGTCTGATATATTTAACACGCCACAAGTGGGGAGGTTTGTACAAGTTCAACGATTCGTATTTATATGTTAATACAGGATTAGGGACAGTTGGAATTCCATGGCGAATAAATATGCCCGCGGAAATAACAGTATTTACCTTAAAGCGAGTTGAAGTTGATAGAGAATAGGAAATCAAAATAGATATTTTTAACTTGTGGTAAGTAGGAGGTTCGGACACCTATTTCAACCGGTGCATAAAATCGAAGAAAGTTTGCATTCCCTGTTAATTCAATACCAAAGGACGAAATATCGGTTTTATAAGTCCCCGCGATTTCCCCATTTTTGTAAATGTTTCCGTTCAAATGCCCGTAATCGGCAAATAATGAAGCGTTTACACGTTTCAGATAAACAAGCCCGCCAATACTCCACTCAGGATAAAAAACAGGAAATTTATAATCGGATGCAAGGCTAACCATTTGATTTGTATTGATTTTCCCCCAACCTCGTGGATAACGGATCGCATCGGAGAAACCCACACCACCTGTGTTGTTTTTATCCTCGCCACCGGCGTAAATCTTGATTCCATGATTGGGTAAGATGCCAGGAAAATATAGCGTTGTTTGTGCCAATCTCAAAGTCCCTAAATCTGTATTGCCGGTTGGTGTGTGCTTGTAAATACCATCCAAAACAAAACCAAAATTTGGATAAACGTCCTGCATACTCCTTCGCAATAACTGCTGATAATAAAGACGATATGTAAATGATTGGAAATTGCCCTCAAAAAACCCATCAGGGGTTGACGAATTGTGTTTATACCAGGTAAATTCATATTTTACCTCAGGTTGAAAAAAGCGGCTAAATTTACCTCTCGAAAAATCCA
>JBBQPP010000093.1:0-10503 GCA_038217255.1 Bacteroidales bacterium
CGCCGAATGGTTGATTTTGGTAAAGACGAGGAAAACCTGTTGGGGAATTTGACCCCAAAAGAGTTGCTTGATAAAATACAAGCAATTGTTATTAGCCATCAGCTAAAGGTACAAACTATTTTTAAAGACATTTTTGATGAACTAAAAGAGGATAATATTTTTCTGATCAATGAAAAGGAATTAAACCACCAGCAAGGTGTATTTGTAAAGAAATATTTCTATGACAAAGTTTTGCCAAACCTTGTTCCGATCATGTTGCGGAAAAATTACAAATTTCCTTACCTGCGCGACCGCTCGGTTTATTTGGCCATTAAACTCTCTAAAAAATCAAATCCGCTTGATTTTGCTTATTCGTTAATCCGTATTCCTGCAATATCTGTCTCCCGTTTTTTTGTTTTGCCAAAAACCGGAAAAAGCAAAATCGTTATCATGCTCGACGATGTTATCCGATATTGTTTAAATGATCTGTTCTTTTATTTCGATTATGATGTTTATGAAGCTTTTACTTTAAAAATCACACGCGATGCCGAACTGGATATCGATGACGATATTTCAAAAAGTTTCATGGAAAAAATGAGTACCAGCCTCAAAAAACGTAAAACCGGAAAGCCGGTAAGATTGATTTATGACCGGACAATGCCCGAAGATTTAAAGAATTTCATCTTTAAAAAAATGAAAATTAATAGTGACGAAAATGCAATTGCCGGTGGAAGATACCATAACCACAAAGATTTTATGAATTTCCCTGAGATTGGGAAAAAGAAACATTATTATACAAAACTCACTCCTATACGTCATAAGGACTTATTGCCAAACACCAGTATTTTACAGGTTTTGCGCAAAAAGGATGTAATGCTGCATTACCCGTATCAAACTTTTAATCATTTTATTGATTTGCTTCGCGAGGCGGCTATTGACCCACAAGTAAGGGAATTAGGGATTACAATTTACCGGGTTGCCGGAGCTTCAAAAGTAGTAAACGCCCTGTTGAATGCCATTCGCAACGGAAAAATTGTAACTGTTGTAATTGAATTACAGGCACGTTTTGATGAAGAAGCCAATATTTACTGGTCGAACAAATTACAGGAAGAAGGAGCAAATGTTATTAATGGAGTGCCAGGAATAAAAGTGCACAGCAAACTTGCCTGGATAAAACGAAAAGAAGGAAGTATTTATAGAAATTATGCATACATCGGCACTGGGAATTTCCACGAAGGAACAGCGCGCGTTTATGCCGATGATGGATTGATGACCTCTGACCCACGCCTGGCTAATGAAGTGGCAAATAGCTTTGAATTTTTCAAACTCAACTATAAGCATTTCGACTATGAGCATTTGGTAATCAGTCCTTTCAAAATGAGAAAATTTTTCACCAAAAGTATTGAACACGAAATGGATCTTGCCCGGAGCGGGAAAAAGGGTTATATGATTGTCAAAATGAACAGCCTCATCGACCCTGAAATGATGAAAAAAATTATGGAAGCCGGGAAAGCTGGTGTTCGGATCCAACTCATTATACGCGGCATTTTCGGCTTAAATATCCCTAAAAAACTTTCACAAAATGTAACTGCAATAAGCATTGTCGATAAATTTCTGGAACACTCGCGCATATTCCTTTTTGGAAACGATGGCTATGAAAAAATGTATATTTCTTCAGCTGATTGGATGCCGCGCAACCTCAATCGCAGGTTTGAAGTTGCATGCCCAATTTATGACAAAGAAATACAGGACGAATTAAAGGAGATGCTCAATATTCAGTTAAAAGACAATTCGAAAGCAAGAATATTGAAACCTGGTTTATTAAATGAATATAACCTTGGAGATGATAAAGTCGAGATCGTTTACCGAGCCCAGGAAGATTATTATAAATACATTAAACAAAAACACCATGTTGTTATGAAAATTTATCATAACCCGCGTTGCTCTAAAAGCAGGGCTGGATTGCAATATCTCGAAGAAAAAGGGTACGATATTGAAATAATAAAGTATATAACTGACGGGATTTCTGAAGCTGAACTAAAAGAAATAATTGCAAAAACAGGCAAAAAACCTTTTGATTTAGTTCGAACCCATGAAAAGGATTATATCAATAATTACCGTGGAAAAGTGTTCACCGATAACGAGTGGATTAAAATCCTGATTGAAAAGCCGCGCCTTTTGCAACGCCCAATAGTTGTTAATGGCGAAAAAGCTGTTTTGGCAAATCCTCCTGAAATAATTGAGAAAATTGTGTAATCTTCTCTATTCAATTTTAAGTTCCTTTTGCAGTGCCTGAACTTCAGTTGCAAGTGCAGTCCTTCTTTTTAAAGCTTTTGAAAGTGCAAGTGCTTCTTTCACTGCCATTTTATCATAATCTTCGAGAATGATATATTGTTGTCCTTTTCCCAGAAAAACAGCTTTCAAATTGCGATCGGCGTTGTCAGCAATGAATTGAATTACACCGTTATCTTTTCCATTTCTGTACGATACTTTTTCCCACTTATATTCCATAAAATCAGACTGATGGTTCATTGGATCACCCAATGGAATGGAGTCGGTTTTGGCACTGAGTTCGCCATCATAAACCCGTAATCCAACATGGTTAATCGAGCTTTTACCATAATAATTACTGCTTAAATACAATTCACCGCGTTCATCCAAGTGAATTTGTATGAATGACCGGGTAATTGATCTTTGTACGGTTTGCCTCTTATGAATGTATTGGGTATATCTGTCGAACTCGGTTTTTTCCTTTACAAACGAACTTTCAAGTTTGGCTATCAGTGATTTTGTAGAATCAAGTTCAGCTTCCTTTCTCCGAAGTAATTCGAAATTAATTTCGGTCGTTAAGTTTTTGGCTGCATTGATCGAATAAGGCGCTTTTGGATACAACCTTGCAATACTGTCTAATTGCAGCAAAGCTTGCGTAGTATCCTGCTTTTCGAGTAATATTTTAGCAAAATTCATCCTTGTCCGTGCTTTTTCTTCGTCTGATGGCCCACACGATACAAATAAAACCGCCAAGCAAACTGCAATAAAATATGTTAAATGTCTCATAATCTCAATTGTATTGGGCAAAATTACTATTTTATATGGTTTTTGAAAAAATCACATTAGCCACGAAACAAACTAAATTAGTGAATGTGTGAAAACTCAAAAAAACAAATTTCAAAACTCAAATACTGATCAATTTACTAAGAATCAATATTTCAAATTGTTTAATATCCACAACACAACAAATTATGATTAGCAATTCTAATTTTGTTTGATAGATTATTCCTAATTTTAAACCAAAATCAACTACTTTGAAATATGATTACGCTCACTCAACTTGAATACATTGTTGCTGTTGATACTTATCGCCATTTTGGCCGCGCCGCCGAAAGCTGTTTTATTACCCAGCCAACACTCTCAATGCAAATAAAAAAATTGGAGGAAGATCTTGAAATCATCATTTTCGACCGCAGCCGACACCCATTATTGCCAACTGATGTTGGCCAGCGGATAATCGAACAGGCTCGTATTGTTTTAAAACAGAATGAAGAAATCAACAACATTGTAAAAGACCACAAAAACCTGGTTTCGGGATTAATCAGAATTGGAATTATCCCTACAATGGCGCCCTATCTATTGCCCATTTTTATTGGCAATTATAAAAAGAAATACCCCAACATATTTATTAAAGTTGTTGAGGAAACAACAGCGAATATTGTAAATCTACTTAACAAAGATTTAATCGATGTCGGCATTTTGGCCACCCCACTGAAAGAGGATAAAATAAATGAAAAACCCGTTTTTTACGAGGAGATGCTCATTTATGCCAATCCTTCACACCCAATACACAAACTTAAAGAGATAACTGTAAAAGATATTGCAACCCCTGAAATCTGGTTACTAAGCGATGGGCATTGTTTTCGCGACCACGTGATAAACCTGTGCTCTTTTCTGGGAACCACCGACAGCCAGCTCCCTTTTCATTTTGAAGCCGGTTCACTTGAAACACTTATGAATATTGTTGACAAGGAAGGTGGCCTGACGTTGATCCCGGAATTGGCAAAACTTAACATGTCAGAAAAAAAGCTTGCCAACGTTAGATCGTTTACCAACTTTAAGCCTTTGCGTGAAGTAAGTCTCGTGTATTCGCGGCATTTTGCCAAATACAAACTCATCAATTTGTTGTGGCGCGAAATCAGGGAATCTATACCCGTGGAATTTCAAGACGAAAAACGGGGAACCATTGTTGAATGGAAGTAATCAAAGTTATTTTCACATTTTAATATTTAAAAAATATATTTACCTTTGCGCGCTGTTTGGCGGGCATGGCGGAATTGGTAGACGCGCTAGACTTAGGATCTAGTGCCATACGGCGTGGGGGTTCGAGTCCCTTTGCCCGTACAAAAAACCGCCGACCTTCCTTTAGATGGAAGTGTTGGCGGTTGTTTTTCATAAGAATACTTGAATTTAATTTATTATAATCATGAACATTACCAGGGAAAATATCGATGCTGTAAATGCCGTACTTAAAATTGACATTGAAAAATCTGACTACGAAAAAACAGTTGCCGACCAACTGAAAGAGTATCGTCAAAAGGCAATAATCCCAGGGTTTAGGCCGGGAAAAGCCCCTGACGGCCTTATTAAAAGAAAATACAGGATACCGGTTTTGGTTGAAGAAGTGAATAAACTCCTTTCGAAGAAACTATCGGAATATCTCGTTGAGGAAAAACTGAACATTTTGGGCGAACCACTTCCTAATGAAGAGCAGCAAAAAAGCATCAATTGGGAAACCGATGAAAACTTTGAATTTGCTTTTGATATTGCAATGGCTCCCGAAATAAATGTTGTCCTGGACGATAAAACCGAAATAAAATACTATAAAATTGCCGTTTCGGACAAAATGATCGACGAACAGGTTGAAATGGCACAATCGCAATTAGGCCAAAATTTGCCTGATGATGAAATTAAAGAAAAAAGCTCAGTTCGGGGAAACTTCGTTCAACTTGACGAAGCTGGTGCTGAAATGGTATCAGGCATCAAACCTGAAAATGTTCTGATTGCCATCGACATGATAAAAGATGATGAAATTAAGAATAGTTTTATCGGCAAAAAGAAAGACGATGTTGTTGTTTTCGACCCTGCAAAAGCGTTCGATAACAGGCACGAAATAAAACACATGCTGAACATTTCGCAGGAAGAAGCGGATGAATTGAACAGTGATTTCAAATTTACGGTAACCGAAATTTTGAAGTTCGAAAAAGCTGAACTCGACGAAGATTTTTTCAAAAAACTTTATGGCGAAGAAACCGATGTTAAATCTATCGAGGATTTTAGAAACCGGATAAAAGAGGAAATTGAAGCAAATTTGGCGCATTCTTCAAACCATAAATTTGCTATTGATGCACATGATAAACTGATTGAGCAAAATAAACCGGAACTTCCCGAAGCATTTTTAAAACGTTGGTTGATTGCAATTAACAAAGAATTAACAGTTGAACAAATCGAAAACGAATTCGATGCTTTTATCCGCGATTTGAAATGGCAGTTGATCAAAGATATGATTATTAAAGAAAACGAATTAGCTGTTTCTGTCGAAGAGGTTCAGGCGTTTGCGATGCAAATGGCACGTGCTCAATACAATCAGTATGGGATTTTTGATATCCCGGATGAACAACTTGAATCGTTTGCAAAAATGATTCTTGAAAAGCAGGAAGAGGCAGAACGTATTTACAAAAAGATTTTTGAAGACAAAGTTATCAACGTCGTAAAAGAAAAGGTTACACTTAAAGAAACCGAAATAAGCTAGGAAGAATTCAACGAAATGATGAAATAACAGGCAATTTAAATTGCTCTATAGGAAATAACAACTTGCTGAAAGAATCAGCAAGCAACTTTTTTGTAACTTTGTAACTCATTTTTAAAAATGAATATTACAAAGTTACTTTTTTAATAAAGCATTAATACAATGGACAATAACAACGAATTCAGAAAATACGCAGTTAAACATGCAGGTTTCAGCAGTTTATCACTCGACAGGTTTAACTCGATGTACAGCAATTATATTTCCCCGACAATTATTGAGGAGCGTCAGTTAAACGTTGCGTCAATGGACGTTTTTTCAAGGTTGATGATGGATCGCATCATTTTTCTTGGGGTGCCAATTGACGATACTGTTGCAAATATCATCCAGGCACAGTTATTATTCCTTGAATCAACCGATCCAACAAAAGAAATTCAGATTTACTTAAATTCTCCTGGTGGTTCGGTTCATGCCGGATTGGGGATTTACGATACAATGCAATTCATAACTGCCGATGTTGCAACTATTTGCACTGGAATGGCAGCTTCAATGGCAGCAGTGCTATTGACCGCTGGTGCTAATGGTAAACGTACTGCACTCACGCATTCGAGGATAATGATTCACCAACCAATGGGCGGAGCATCTGGCCAAGCTTCAGAGCTTGAAATTACGGTTAGGGAAATAATGAAATTGAAAAACGAACTTTACGAAATCATTTCCGAACACAGCGGAAAACCTCTGGAACAGGTTGAAAAAGACGCCGATCGCGACTACTGGATGACTTCTGCTGAAGCGGTTAAATATGGAATGATAGACAAAGTATTAGTTAGAAATAAAAAATAATGTCAAACAAGAGTAAGTTGGATAAGTGCTCGTTCTGCGGTCGTGAAAAGAACGAAGTTAATTTGTTGATTGCAGGAATTGACGGACATATCTGCGACAGATGTGCTGAACAGGCACATTCAATTATTCAGGAAGAAGTAAAAAAAGACAGCACTTTTGATCTCGATGGAGCCAAACTTTTAAAACCAAAAGAAATTAAGGAATTCCTTGATCAATATGTGATTGGACAGGATCAGGCAAAAAAAATATTGTCAGTTTCGGTTTATAACCATTACAAAAGGTTGCGGCAAGCCATTGATGCCGATGAAACCGAAATTGAAAAATCGAATATTATTCTTGTTGGTGAAACCGGTACTGGTAAAACCTTACTTGCAAGAACGATTGCAAGAATGTTGCATGTGCCGTTTACCATTGTAGATGCAACTGTTTTAACCGAAGCTGGATATGTAGGCGAAGATATCGAAAGCTTACTTACAAGACTGCTACAGGCTGCGGATTATAATGTGGAAGCTGCCGAAAGAGGAATTGTTTTTATTGACGAAATCGACAAAATTGCCCGCAAAGGCGACAATCCTTCCATTACCCGTGATGTTTCGGGCGAAGGGGTTCAGCAAGGTTTGTTAAAGCTTTTGGAAGGTTCAATTGTAAATGTTCCGCCACAGGGTGGACGGAAGCACCCTGAACAAAAACTGATTCCCGTGGATACCAAAAACATACTCTTTGTTTGCGGCGGTGCTTTTGACGGTATCGAACGCAAAATTGCCACACGCTTAAATACAAAAGTAATCGGTTACAGCGCAGCAAAAGACGTAGATCGCATTGAACGCGAAAATTTATTGCAATATATCGCTCCCCAGGATTTAAAATCCTTCGGATTGATTCCCGAAATTATTGGCCGTTTGCCCGTTTTGGCTTATCTCAATCCTTTGGACAAGAAAACACTTCGTAGTATTCTGACCGAACCAAAAAACTCGGTTATAAAACAATACAAAAAGTTGTTTAAAATTGACGGGATTGTGCTTGAGTTTAATGAAGATGCTTTTGAATACATTGTTGATAAAGCCCTTGAATTTAAGTTAGGAGCCCGGGGTTTGCGTTCCATTTGCGAAAGTATAATGAATGATGCAATGTTTTATTCTCCTTCGGAAAAGATTGACAAACTGTACATTACAAAAGAATACGCCGAAGATAAATTGGAAGGTGCAAATATTCAACGGCTGAAAGCCAGCTAACTGGAATTTCCTTAATCTTCCGGTTGATAACCATTATCTTCCCTTAGGTTTTTTTGCATTGATGCCGCAACCGCAAGTTCATCACAACGTTCGTTTAGCGGGTTGTTGGCGTGGCCCTTTACCCAAACAAATTTTACGCTGTGTTTCTTGTAAATCTCCAGAAAACGCAACCATAAATCAGGATTTTTTTTGCCTTTGAACCGTTTCTTTACCCATTCAAAAACCCAGCCTTTTGTAACTGCATCGGCAACATATTTTGAGTCGGTATAAATGGTTACTTCACTCCCTGGTATTTTAAGGGTTTCGAGAGCAACAATTACAGCCAGCAATTCCATCCGGTTATTGGTGGTGTGTTTGAATCCTTCCGACATTTCCTTGCTGAATTTCCCGGAAATCAAGACGATTCCATAACCTCCCGGTCCTGGGTTTCCGCGTGCAGCGCCATCCGTGTAAATAGTTATTTGTGGTCGATCCATATTCAATATTGAGTATTAAGTACAAAGTAGTTGGTAAAAAGCGGGAAATGCAAATTGGCCCCAAAATATTTTGCGAATCCGCCAACCAATCCGAAAACGCTGCGCGAATAAAAAAAATCCCCGCCATTTTTTGACGGGGATTTTTTCTATTTCCTTCTTTTGCTCACCCTCAGGGGGAGACAGAGGGGGCTTCTTTCTAATTCCCAATCTTCATTTCATCAACCAAATGACTTGCACCGGCATAAACATCGATTACCCAAAGCACAAACCTGATATCAACATTGATACAACGTTGCAATTCAGGCTCAAAGGCAATATCGCCGCTCATAGCCTCCCAGTTTCCATCAAACGCAATCCCGATTAATTCGCCATTCGCGTTCATTACCGGACTGCCCGAATTACCACCTGTAATATCGTTATTGGTAATAAAACATGCATGTAATTTCCCATCTGCATCGGCATATTGACCATAATTTTTTTCAAGTAAAAGCTCCTTCATGCGCGCAGGTACATCAAACTCGGGATCACCGGGAATTTCTTTTTCAAGATAACCATCTGTTGTGGTAAAATAATTGTAAATAACACCATCTCGCGGCGAATAATCTTTCACCTGACCATAAGTTAAACGCATTGTTGAATTTGCATCAGGATAAAAATTTTTGTCAGGTTTCATCTCTATCAATCCCTCAACAAAAAGCCTTTCTCCTTCACTTCTCATTTTTTGATTTTCACCTGCCTTGCCGCTAATCTCGCGGTATTTTGCAAAAATGTCGGCTGCCGCAGATACCGCCATATCTTTTTTAAGGACTTTCAATGAAGGGTTATCCAAAAATGCTGTCAACTCTTCTTGGCTATCAAAAACCGTATTTTTAAAAAGCTTTTTGGCAAATTTTTCATAATCGCCTTTATATTTTTTCTGAACTGTGGCAAAGAATTCAGGATAATATTTTGCTGCATTTTTATCAGCAAATAATTTCAACAAAGTACCAACTACTTTTTGGTCGGTTGCTGCATCATAATCTTTGAAATAATCATCCATGCTTTTTTTCATTGAACTGATAACACGATCAATCTTTTCCTTGTTTTCCTCAGGTTTTTCAAGGAGTTCCAACAATGATTGGGCACGGTTTGCAAACATAAAAATTTCGGGACCACGCAAAAGCGCTTCTCCAATGTATGCCCTGGCTTTATCAATTTCCTGGTCCTTAAACGAATTTTCAATCATTGAAAGCGCTTTCCCATATTTATCAATACGATTTTTATCAGCATTTACCCAATCAGTAAATTCTTTTTCGATTGCCTGTTTTTTATCGATAACTTTTAGATTTGTAAGCCCTTTGTTTTGCCCGATGCTGTATTTGTAATAGTTTGAACTACGTGCATATTTCGATGCATACTGAATCCGTGCTTTTTGACTTGTACTCATGTAATCGATCCAAATATTGAGCAGTTTTTCGCGAACTTCAATCCTCACTTCGTTTGTAACATCCATTATGCTTTTAACTCCAAAAGAAGTTTCATAGCGATTTGTACGGCCCGGATATCCCATAATCATTGCAAAATCGCCTTCTTCAACACCTTTTAATGAAATTGGCAAAAAGTATTTTGGTTGGTATGGAATATTATCTTCAGCATATTCAGCTGGTTTCCCGTCGGGACCGCAATATACCCTGAACATCGAAAAATCACATGTATGGCGAGGCCACATCCAGTTATCGGTATCGCCTCCAAATTTTCCCAATGCTTGTGGTGGCGCGCCAACCAGCCTGATATCTTTAAATGTTTCAACAACAAAAAGGTAGTATTTATTCGAACTGAAAAAGCTGCGGACATAAGTTTCGTAATGGGTATCACCTTTGGCTTTTTCTTCCAATTCCGATGAAACTTTGCGGACAATTCTACTTCGTTCTTCATCACTTGTTGCATCGGTAATTTCGGCCAAAACCTGCTCAGTAACATCTTCAATGCTAATCAGGAATGTTACAGTTTTTCCCGGGTTTGGAAGTTCTTCCTCGCGCGACATTGCCCAAAAACCGTCTTGCAGATAATCGTGTTCAACGCTTGAGTGTTGCTGGATTTCACCAAAACCACAGTGGTGGTTGGTAAGCAAAAGTCCATCTTTCGAAACCAATTCGGCAGTGCATGAACCACGATCGAGCGCTACTACTGCATCTTT
>JBBQPP010000094.1:0-10325 GCA_038217255.1 Bacteroidales bacterium
TCCATTATATTCAGCACGTTTTCCAACGATTGTGATAATGTCACCTACTTTTAGACCTTTTAGGGCAAAATCTACAATTTTATAAACATATGTTTCACCTGAGAAATCTTTTATGTTTAATTTGCCGGATGTAGCATCGGAAATACTGGTAATAACACCTGTTAAACGATATTGCATGTCACCAGTTTCAGCTGCGATAAATTCTGCAACAGTTGCTTTCACAATAGCTCCTTTTTGACTAAGAGATGTTTCTGTGGAATAGTTTTTAGAACCAACTATCGTGCGGAATTTGAGAGTAGTTCCACGATCTCCGCCGGTATTAGCTTCGGCTTTGAATTTTACAACAGTATTAGTTCCTGCTGATTGGACAGATGAAATTGATAGCCAAGACTTGGCTTCATCAGGAATTTCTACCGATACGCCTTCTCCTTTGCAGGTAAGGTATGCAACAAATTCACCACCTTCAATAGGAAGCGCTGCGTTTGCTACAGAATCAACTTTCACAAGTGATTTATTGATATTGATAACTGTTACATTTACCAATTCTATCGTTGTTCCGTAGGTAGTTTTTGGTCCTTGAACAGTTACTTCATCCCCCACTTCAAGTCCTAAACTTAAAAAGTTTTTCTCTGCACCCTTCGCGTCAAGAGTACCATATATATAAATAGAACCCGTTTCATCCTCCAAATACCAGTTGCCGTAAGTTGTGCTGGCTATTGCTGTACAAACTCCGGTTACCTGATAGGTCTTGCTGTCCGGTCCCGCAATTACCTCCGCACATGTGGCAGTTGCAATTTTCGCTAAACCCTGGATGATGTTAATTCTCTGAGTTTTACCTCCACTGTGAAGTAAAACCTCTGCAATGCGACCATCTAAAGCAGTTGGAGCAGAAAATGTAAGATCTGTTTCACCAGCACTGCCAGAGCTTGAAGAGATAGTCAACCATTCAACCTTATTTTTTTCGGTAGTTACTTTCTCTGCTGTCCAGCTATCTTTTGCTGATACAGTAATGGATGTAGAACCACCCTCTACAGGGATAGACACGTAGGACGATGATACTTGCACTTCATTCAATAATGTCATAGTTTCCTCATCGACACAACTTGTCATCAGGGCAAGCATTGCGATGAATATTGGAAATAAATATTTTAATTTCATATTATCTATAGTTTTAAATTAGTTGAAAATATATTTGATACCAATAGAAGCATACCAGGTTTGACCCAATGAGGGGCTTGGCGTGAATGTTTGAGTACCACCATGGATTGAAGAGGGTGTAGAGAATGTAGCCACACCGTCAGCATCAACACCTTCATATTTGAGGATACGAGGATCCGAACCAATTCCCGCGTTCAAATATTTACTTACACCCCAACTGGAGTTGAACAAGTTCATCACGTTTTTGATATCAAAGCTAAGTTGCAGTTTGTGTTTCGTATCGCCTGCATTTAGAACAAAATCATGTTTGTAGCCGAAGTCGATGCGATGTACCCAGGGAGAGTAAACGCTATAGGCTTCTGAATACTTGCCTTGTCGGTTTTTCAAATAATCATTGGCATGAACATAGTCCATAAAACGAGTTTGATCGTCTGCTGAAACAAAGCGGAACTGATTGTTTGCCACTTCATCGTCAGTTGGAACATAGATTGCATCGTAGTTGTAACCGTCACTATTGATATCGTTAACAGTCATATAGGAGTAGTTTGCTCCACCTCGCCATCCTTCATAGATAATGCTATAGTGATTACCGCTCTTGTCGTGGGAAGTAAACGATGCCACAAGACGATCGGGTGTGGTGTATTGAGAATTGTGCAATTTAATGTTGTTAGGGCCTTCTACTGTAGGAACGTATGTAAATGCAGACTCTGGATTAGATCCCGGCATACCTGTTACATCTTTAGCAACTGTGTGTGTATAGGCAGCCATCAAGCTGAGCCATTCTGTTGGTTGAGCATTTAACGTGATGTTGCCTGACCAACCATAACCACGGCTAGTGTTTTCCAACACGAATGCCTTTGTGGCAGTACGATAACCGGCAGGATAAATCGGACGATTGTCAACACCGTTAAAACGAGCAAAACCACCTACAGTTGGAATACTCCAATCGGAAATAGAAACACCGTTGATCGTTTTGTTGTAGATTCCTTCTATTGTTGCAGAGAATGGGAAAGATGTTGGGAATGCATAGTCAACAGCAAATGACGTTTTCCATACTTGTGGCATCTTGAAATCTGAAGATACACCAGCAATTGCAGAAGGAACTGTTCCATCTTCAGGTGAAATAGTTGTAGGATAACCTAACCCTGTCAATTTATCATGTAATGCTGTTATTGAAGCATTTCCGTTAGCATCAGTCACAAGACCGCCGGCAAATTCATCCATTGTGAAACCTTTTTTTGCTGCGTTCGCTGCATTTATCTGTGCCTGATACTGTACCATTCCACCGTTGGTAGGCATATTGGTAAAGAATACAAGTGGTAAATTACCCGAGAAAAGACCGGTACCACCACGAACTTTCAGACTCTTGTCTCCAGAAGCATCCCATACAAAACCTACACGAGGAGACAATACGATACTTGTTGAAGGCCATTTACCAGTGTCAATATTACGACCATCATAATCAATGGCAAGGATAGCATTGTTCGTTATCAAATCATTATTGTTAAAGATAAGACCATCGATACGAAGACCGTATGAAAGTTTAAATCTTTCGCTGACACTCCAGTCATCTTGAGCGTATGCACTGATTTTGTTCGTTCTTACGCGTGCTGCAGGATTCATTTCGCCATCGTAACCATAAGTTAAGTTCACAATTTCAGGTGTTGCTTCGTTTAAGAAGTCATCGAGACTAGAGTAGCGATAGTAACCAGTACCGTTACGCATATAAGAGTTATCTGCCATTTTATATTCGAAAGCTATTCCACCAATAATTTTATGATTACCTAAATAATAAGTCAACTCATCTTTAATGTTCCATACATTATTGTGAACACCATTGTTCCAGGTAAATAGCTCGTAACCTAAAGATAGGTATGCCTGGTCGTCTTTCAAAATGTCGATAAAAGGAAATTCATCAGAATTTGTTCCGCGAACATCGTCAAGTTTAGAGAATGTTGCCAGGAATTGGTTAGAGATTTCTTCCGATAAACGACTATTTAAGTCAAAAGAGAATGAATGAACAAGGTTGTCCATCGAATACATCGAGTTGGCATATGACATTGATTCTTTTGACATTCTTGCCTCAGACATACGAGTACCTCCGTCCATAGAACTTGCATTAGGAGATGACCAATAACGGTTTTTTGTGTAGTTGTAGCGCAAAGCCAGACGATGTTTGTTTGTAATATTCCAATCCAAACGAGCAAGAAGTTTGTTATTGCTTTCATCTGCCGGGAAATTTGTGTAAGATCCCGTTTCATATCCATATTGATTTCTTACAAAATCAGAAACCGTCTTTAGATCGTTTTCCGTTGTGCGGGAGATATAATTGTCTGCATCAGCAACACCATCAGTTGAAGCTCTCCAACGATTGGCAATTGTTGGTGTTTTAGCCATTTCGCCGCTTACGAAGAAAAACAATTTGTTTTTGATAATTGGACCACCTAAAGTAAACCCGTATGTTGTATTACGGTCTTTTTCACGTGCTCCCTGGATTTGTTGACCGTTAACTGCATCACCGCGTAAGTTTTCATTTCTGTGATAAGTATATGCACTAGCTTTGAAGGTATTTGTACCGGATTTTGTAATAGCGTTTACACCACCACCAATAAAATTAGTTTGACGCACATCGTATGGAGCAATTACAACTTGCAATTCTTCAATAGCTTCAATAGAGATTGGATTACCTCCACCAGGAAGGGAGGAACTCAAACCGAAGTTGTTATTGAAATTGGCTCCATCAACAGTAAAGTTGGCTGTACGACCATCTGTGCCGGCAAAACTCATCCCATTACCTCCATAAGGAGAAAGGCGGGTAATGTCCATAATGCTACGGCTTACTGTAGGCAAATTAGCTATCTGACTGTTTGTAATATTGGTCACTGCTCCAGTTTTCTCATTAGAGAATTTTGTGCGGGCTGCCGAAACAATAACTTCATCTAATGATATTAATTCTTCTGAGAGTACAACATTCATTACATAATTTTCACCTAAACTCAACGTAATGTTGTTTTGTGTGTATGCACCATATCCAATGAAAGTAACTGCTACAGTATAAGGTCCGCCTACACGCATACCGTTTAGGTTGAATCGGCCCTCCATGTTGGTTACAGTGCCATAAGTTGTTCCTGAAGGGGTGTGTGTAGCAATCACCGTTGCACCTATCACAGCTCCTTCAGCATCTGTAACACGTCCACCCATACTGGATGTGGTTACCTGTGCTTGCATAATAGTAGCTGATAAAATAATGAGCGCTACTAATAAAAACCTGATTTTTTTAATCATATAAATTGGATTTTTAATTTGAAATAAATAAATGAATAGTATTTATATTAATTTTTTGATTTATCTGTTTAAGAAGTAGTTTTGGTATGTATGATAACATTTTGTTACTGGCCATTGAAAATTTTACAATTATCTTGTTCTTAACTATTTAAATTTTAAAACCCAGTAGTTGTCTTTGTTGTCGGTGTTAAATTCGGCTGCAAAGGAAACTTTTTTATTTTAGGTTGTGATTAAAAATCGGTTAATTTTAGTCTTGAATTAATAATACTATGAAACAAAAAACAGCAACCATAAGTGTTAATGTTTGTTAATGAATGATTTAGAAATATTTTGTTAGATTCTTACTTTAATCTTATTGTTTAACCCAATAAAAAGCGGAAGTTCACCATATTTACACGTTCTGCCAAAAACTATAAAAGGTTTTTATTAAACATTTTAGCATAGTTTTGAACAGGCTGTTAAGAGGTTATCAACAAAATAAATTGATAAGTGGTAAGCTTGAAATTTTTAATCTGCTTCTTCCTGTATTTAACTAAATCAACCCTATCATTAATGAACCAAGGGTAAAAATTAACAGTTTTTTAAATCAAAAAATTCCTCGTGACTTGCCACGGGCTTTCCTTATAATCTCCCCTTATTTAGCGGAGATCGTTTTGCAAAAACAAGATTGCTATGTTTTAAATATCTAAAAATATCAGAATTAAAATGCGCTTCAAATTTATTTTTTCATATTTAAATTTAAAGAAAAGAACTTCACAAACATTTATTTAATATTTTATTATAAAAAAATATAATTTTTTATTTTGATTAAAAGTCAGATAATGAGGCTGTAAGAAAATAAATTAAAAATTTTTAGTACTTTGTGTTGCATAGTACTAAAATTAATACATATATTTGCATTACCGACAACAATGTAAGTTAAGGTAGCGGTTTTAAGAAAGTTCTTTACAAAGTGTAACATTTAAAAACAAGCAGCGTCATAAAGTTGAAACAAGCAAATACAATTCACTTTCGAAATAGAAAAAAACAGAAAACAGAAACAATTCAGAAAAAAACGAATGGGGATTGAAAGAGCAAAAACAGAAACAGAAAAACAAAGTCATTAAAACAAACAAAGCCATGAAAACAAAAAACAATGTTCAGAAAACAGTTTTACGCACAGGAGCGGTAGTAGTAAGTTTTGTACTTATTAGTTTTACAGTAGCAGCACAGGGTTTTTGGAAAACGCTGTTAACCAACAGCAGTTTTAACCAAATTGCTTTGGCAATGGTTGAAACTACAAAAAAATCGGATGTTAAAGCTAACGAAACAAAAGCCAGTACAACAAATTACATTTATGAAAATGAAAATGATAACAACTTGGTTGTTGAAGATTGGATGAAAAACAATGCTTATTTTAAACCGGTTGTTCTTCAGGAAGTAGAAACTGATTTACAGGTTGAAGATTGGATGAAAAATGAAAAATTGTTTGCAGTTGCCAATGAAACAGAAAGTCCGTTAACACTCGAAAAATGGATGACAGACAGCAAGGTTTGGCAAAACTAAACAGTTGCATGTCTTTTCAAGAGTGAGAAATTTGAAATTTGAAAAACCAGAAAAAATACTGCAATGAAAATAGAAAACGCAAAAGCACAGATGAGGAAAGGAGTTTTAGAATATTGCATTCTGCTTGTTCTTGACGGAAAACCTCTCTATGCAAGCGATATCATACAAGGGCTTAAGGGGGCCAAAATGATAGTGGTTGAAGGAACACTCTATCCGTTGTTGACAAGGCTAAAAAATACAGGATTTTTATCCTATCGCTGGGAAGAATCAACCCAGGGGCCACCCCGAAAATATTATGAATTGACCGACAGTGGCCGGAAATTTCTTGGCGAGCTCGAAGAATCGTGGACCGAATTGGTTGACGCAGTGGCCAAGGTGAGGAATAATAATATTTAACTTAAACTAAGATTAAACAGATATCAATTTCAAAAAAAATAATGATATGAAAAAGACATTCACTATAAATATCAGCGGCATGGTTTTTCACATCGAAGAGGATGCCTACGAAGTGTTGCAGAAATACCTGATTAACCTGAAAAACCATTTCGGTCCAAGCGAAGAGGGAAAGGAAATTCTTACTGACATTGAGGCCAGAATAGCTGAAATATTTATTGAAAAAGCCACAAATAATCAGAAAGTAGTTTCAATTGAAATGGTAAATGAAGCCATTGAGATTATGGGAACTCCTGAGGATTTTGTTGAAGATGAAGAAAAAGAAGAAGTATATCAGCCAACAGAAGAAGCAAAACGTAAACGACGGCTTTACCGCGATCCAGATCATCGGGTAATTGGTGGCGTTTGTGGCGGACTTGGTGCCTATTTTAACATGGACCCCGTAATTTTGCGGATTATTTTTGTAGTACTGTTGTTTGCTACTTCAGGCGCCGGATTTCTTGCATATATTATTCTTTGGATTGCAGTGCCAAAAGCCAAGAATACAGCACAACGACTTGAAATGAGAGGTCAGGAAGCCACTGTTAAAAATATCGAAAAATCGATAAAAGAAGAAGTGAGCGAAATGAAAGAAAGCTACAAAAAGTTTAAAGAATCAGATACCTATTCAAAGGGGAGAAAATCAGTTGATGCCGCTGGTGACGTTACCTATAACTTTTTTAAGGTTTTACTGAAAGTAGCCGTAATTATTATTGGGGTTTTTCTCATTATTTCAGGGTTTGTGGGTTTACTTGGCTTTATATCCTCAATGGTTATCGGTCATTCGTTTGTGCAGGGCTGGCCAATGATTTGGAGCCCCGAAGTTCAGGTTCCCGGTTTTTTAAACCATTTTGTTGCCCCGGGTACTGTTACTTTTGGAATGATTGCAGTAGGAATCCTGGCCGGAATTCCTTTGCTCGCCATGCTATTTATCGGTACAAAATTGGTTTTCCGGTATAAAACCAACAATACTGCTATAGGTTTAACAATGGTTGGAGTTTGGTTGATTGCCCTTGTTTCATTAATTGCAGTTTCACTCGGACAATTGGGAAATTATAAAAATCAATCTTCAGTTACCGAAACAAAAACCATTTCTTGCGATTCCTGTCAAACACTAACATTGAAACTGGGTGAAGACAAATATGAAGATTATGCAAAATTGGATTTTGAGATTGACAATGTGAAGGTTGCGATGGTTGATGGTGAAGAAGTGATGCTTGGAAATGTATCTCTTGATGTTGAAAGATCGGGCAACGATGATTTTACAATCCTTGTAAAAAAATCATCTCGCGGTAAAACACGTGAAATAGCAAAAGAAATAACTGAAAATATCATTTACCGTTTTGATTTGAAAGATTCAACAGTAGTTTTCGACCCGTGGTTTATTCTTGGAGAAGACGAGAAATACCGTGGTCAGGATGTTGATATAACTGTAAAAGTACCTCAGGGAAAAGCAGTTTTCCTGAGCAACGGATTGGAAAGAATTATTCACGACATAGAAAATGTATCAAATACCTGGGACGGCGATATGGTAGGCAAAACCTGGGTCATGAAACCTGAAGGATTGACTTTGAAGGAAGAATAAAAGAAAGTTGGGATTAGGAAGTTCGAGGGATGCAATCCGTATCTACACAGTTGGGATTGGATGGTATCCCTAAATGTTGAAATGAGATGGAAGATAGAATGCGAAAAAAATATCCAATATCGAATAACGAACATCGAATGTAGAAATAATAATAAGATCTAAAAACGGAGAAGTTTCCCAGTCTTTTCAGCATCGCATATCTGACAACATCAAAATTAAAACAAACAGAATAACATTAACATAAAAACACTAACAATGAAAACAATCACAACAATTTTTACAACAGTATTTATACTTGCATCGCAATTAATTTCAGCCCAAAGCAAATCTGATAAAATGTACAACGCATTTTCAAGTAGCGATGCAATCTCAAGCTTCACTTTTTCCAAAAATATGATTGATGCCATTGACATTGATTTAGGTGAGAATGGGGATGAAAAAAAAGTAACCGGCGATCTGCATCAAATCCGGTTTATGTCTTACAATCCTGAAAAAGGTGATTTATCAGGACCAGAATTTCTTGAAAAAGCAAAAGGTTTTTTACCAAAAATGTCATATCATAAATTCGAAGACGATGATGAAGATTCGGATGCTGAAATCTGGCTGATGGGCGGTAAAAAGAAATTCCAGGAGTGCCATGTTTTTGTAAAAAACGAAAGTGATAATCAAATGCAGTTTGTGGTTTCCTTTTATGGCGATTTTACAGTCAACGATTTGGAAAAACTGAGAAAAACCGGTAAGGATTTTTCTGAAAAATAATCCAGGAAAATGTTCAGATTATTATTCAGCTACGATTTGAATATATTTAAATAATTTCCTGGAATATGAGTTCCAACCACTAAAACTTAAAGGAATTAATCAGCATTTAAACCTTGTTGCCAATTTTATGCGCAATTATCTAACCACAAATTCAAACTATTTGCACTCAAAACCCTTGCAGATATTCAGGTTTGGCGAAAAGCAAAAATATTTCAAATTTTTTTCTTCATTTTTATAAACCTTTTTTACATCCGTGTGTTTAATTTATACTACAAAGAGTAAACATCTAGTTTTACTCACCATTTAAAAGTGGTTAGGTTTTTGGTTTAGTTTAGGTTTAGGTTGATTGAGAAAAGGCTGGTTATTGAACCGGCCTTTCATTTTTTAATTTCAACCCGTAATTTTTCCTTGACTAAAATTCAGTTTATAGTTTAAGGTTATATAGTTTCAAGGATTTGGTTATTACTTCAATTCAGTTTATAAATATTACTTTTGTTTTAACCAATTCAAAAAGTAAACCCTTAGAAAAAAAGATTGTATTATGAAAAACCTAAATAACTGTAAATCAATTTCAATTACCATATTAATATTATTTCTTAGCTCATATTCGTTTTCGCAAAAAGTAATGTATAAAGGAAATATTCGCGATAAGTATGGAGAGCCGGTAAAAAGTGCATTTATTAAAAAGAAGGGAACTAATTTAGCAACTATTTCAAATTCAAAGGGTGATTTTACCGTTTACACCTCAACGTCAGATTCTATTCTTATTATAAGCAAAAATGGATATTTCGACAAGGAGGTAAATATCTTTCAAAATCAAAAACTTCAAATTGAATTGATTCAGATTGAAAAAGTTTATTTCAAATCGGATGAAGTTAATACTGGTGGAGGTTATGCGCATTGGAAAGATGAAAATACTTCAAGTTCAGTTTCGCATATCTTGCTTGAATCCTATCATAATTCAAGTAAAAGTCTATTGGATGTATTGGAATTATTACCAGGGATAACAATTCGAAATGAAAGCGGGCAGCCTGGAGGGAATGCAAATATTTTTTCGAGGGGAATTGAATCTGTAATTGCAAACCAACCTTTGATAATTATTGACGGGATTACTTTAAATGCCGGGATAAATATGCCCAATATTTCGCCTGAAATTTCTACCCTGGATGCAATTAATGTGAAAGATATAGAAAGTATTGAAGTATTGCGCGATGCTGCGTCCACTGCTATTTTTGGTTCGAGAGGGGCAAACGGAGTTATTCTTATTGAAACAAAAAACGGAATAAAAAAATCGTTTCAAATAATTAACCACACCCAGTTTGGCGTTCATTTTCCCATTTCAGGCGAAAAAATGATGGATCCGTATTCTTATTTTGAAGTTATAAACGAATCACTGATTTCTGCATCTTTACCTCAGGTGCATTTCCCCGAAAATCCTTCAGAGAAAAACTGGGATAATGAAATTGTCCGTACTGGAATTACTGTTAATAATACGCTGGCATTGCAAGGCGGTGGCGAAAAATCGCAGTACTACCTCTCGGGAAATATAAATCGAATTAAT
>JBBQPP010000095.1:0-10297 GCA_038217255.1 Bacteroidales bacterium
AATAGAAATTATACGTTAATATTGTAGCTCAAAATGGTTGTTTTTATGAATAGCAAAGCCTTTTTAATTTTAGTGATTTCTGGATTTATATCAATAATCCCGGGATTTTTAAATGCACAAATTTCCGCTCCGGGGGCATCAGGGTCCGACAAAACGATTTATCCCGCTTTTAATGAAACCGACAGTATTTTCGTTTTTTGCGCCCAGTCAGAGGGTGCAGCAATTGCTGTTTTAAGGGCAAATACAGATTTGGAAGGGACAAAAACTTTTTTATGGGAAAAGTATAATTCAGTTTTAGCTACATTTGAGTTTTATTTTTCTGAAAGTGTCAGCTCTCAATTTTCTGAAATCATAAACCTGGCTGACGGATGCTACCGCGCAACAATTACACAGGGCGGAAATACTCAAGTTCAAAGGTCCTGGGTTTTTAACAACTGGATAACTTCCTCGGCTGAAATTACGGAGTCAAATTGTGATTGGTTTAAACTGAACGGGGAATTGACAACTGCAGATTTAAAATACTATGATTTGGCAAACAATGCTGAATTGAGTTTATTTAAAGATACTAAACTTCAATGGAAAGTTGGGGATGAGGTAGTTGCAACTGTTCAAAGTCCTCAGATTTTTAGTCCTCCAACAAAAAATACAGATTACACCTTACGGGTTTTCGATAAGTTTTCGTGCGAGGGCATTTCGGAAGTTGCTTATAATTCGATAGTTACAAAAGCCAATTTTACGGTTGACAAGCAAAATGGCGAAGCCCCGTTGGTTGTAACATTTACAAATACTTCGGAAAATGGCACGCCCGGTGCTTACGAATGGTTTTTCTTCCGCAATTTGGATGATATAAAAAGGGAGTCGGAGGGTTCAACTGCCCCGGTTGACAGTATTGAAATAGTGGCTTATGATGACAGCCCTGTTTATACTTATGAAAATTCAGGGACGTACATGGTAAAACTCGTTTCGAAGAAAATAACCGGCAACCAGGCTTGTGTTGATACTTTTTATTTGAAAGATTACATTGTTGCAGATACTTCTTTTATTGCAGTCCCCAATGTTTTTACGCCCAATGGCGATGGCACAAACGATGAATTTGTAGTAAAATTCTGGTCGATGAAAAGCATTGAGATCGATATTTTTAATCGCTGGGGGAAAAGGATTCACCATTGGCAAAGTGGCGATGTGCGCGGATTTGAAGGCACCTGGACCGAAACTGTTTGGGACGGACGTGGAATGGGTGGAAAATATGCAAGTCCCGGAGTTTACTATTATGCTGTTAAAGGCGAAGGACGCGATGGTGTAACGAGGCGAAAAGAAGGATTTTTTCATCTATTTCGGGGTAAAGACTGAAGGAAGTGATTATTTATTATTGGGATTGTAGTACAAAGTACCCCAAATTTATACAATCAACTTCAAGCTCAACTTCTGTTTTTTTCGTAAGTTTACAACACGAAAATTTAAACCAATTAAAAATCATAGCAATGAAAAATCTAAAATCAATTCTTGTTGCAGTTATTTCGCTGACTGCTTTTTTCTTAAACGCACAAAATTCAAAAAAGGATTTTTATGGAATGTGGACAATCGACATCGATGGCGGTTCCGTTGGGTGGCTGAATGTGAATGAAGACAAAGGTTTTCTGGATGCCGAACTTTTATGGCAGGGTGGGAGTGTTTTACCTGTTGCCGATGTTTATTTTGTCGATGACAAAACGCTTGTGGTTACCCGTACCCGCGAGGTGAAAAAATCGGAAGATCGCACACTTTTGTCAACTCAAACCTACACTTTTGAAAGAAAGGGAGATAAATTGGAAGGAGTTAGTTCTGAACCAAATCGCGATGGAATGGGAGTTTCTACCGTAAAATTTAAGGGTTGGAGACTACCTCCGGTTCCTTCAGCACCAGATTTATCAAAAGTAAAATATGGTACACCAATCCAACTTTTCAATGGAAAAGATTTGACGGGATGGAAACTTATCAACCCAAAACAGGCCAACGGTTTTAAAGTGGTTGATGGGGTTTTGGTAAACGACCCTGTAAACCCGGAAGGCCAGCGTGTTAACTTTGGAAATTTGCGCACCGAAAAGGAATTTGAAGACTTTAAACTGACCTTGGAAGTGAATGTACCTGAACACAGCAACAGTGGAGTTTATTTGCGCGGTATGTATGAAATCCAGGTTGTTGATTCTTATGGTGCAGAACTGGATTCGCACAATATGGGCGGTTTGTACAGCAGGGTTAAACCTACTGTATCAGCCGAGAAAAAAGGTGGTGAGTGGCAAACGATGGAAATGATACTTTGCGACCGCCACGTAACTGTTATCCTGAATGGAACAAAAATAATTGATAACCAACCTGCTTATGGACCAACCGGCGGCGCAATGCAAGCCGACGTTTTCAAACCAGGTCCAATTTATTTGCAGGGTGACCATGGAAAAGTGTCTTACCGAAACATTGTTTTGACACCGATAATTAAATAGTTCTTTAATAGACGTCACCCGACTTTAAGTTGGGTGACGTCTACTTTTTTAAGCTTTGAAACATCTGCTGTCATCTATATTGATTCTCTCCATTCTTTCATTTCAGTTTTCTGATTTACTGATCTTTGTTTCATTTAAAATAAACCAGGATTACATTGCCAAAAACCTGTGTGTTGAGAAAGATATTGAAGGCTCTGCTTGCAAGGGTTGTTGCCAGTTGAAAAAGAAATTGGAAGAAAACACTGAACAAAAAGACCAGGTTCCACCAGTACAAAACAGCAAACAAAATATCGACTTTTTCTCACACAGTTATTTGATGAACAACTATTTCCCTATTCGTGCAGAAATTGTAAAGCAGTTTCTTTGCGGTCTTCACAACTATAAGTTTTTGTCTTCTCTATTTCGTCCTCCCGAAAATTTATCATAAGTATTTTTTAACCCCAATTATATTTCCGGCCATGGTTTTTCGTGTGCCAACTTTTTGATATTGAATAGAATTCAACATACACGATGAATGTTGAATCAAAATTTTAATGAAAAAAAATGATAAAAACAAATACAAAAACAATTCAACTATTTTATCGGCTCATTGCATTTACCCTTTTTGTTTTGCTGAATATTACTGTTTTTTCCCAACAAAGAACAATTCAAATTATAAATAAAGAAACAGGGCAACCCATTTCCGATTTGTTTTTTAAATACAACAACACTTCCGGGATTTCAAATAATCAAGGCAAAATAACTATTGAATTCGCTGAGGGAAAAACGTTGTATTTATCCAATGTCCAATACGGTAAAAACGAAATTGGATCATCTGATTTGGAAAAGGGACTTGAAACCGGCGTTTTAAAAATTAGTGCAACTGCTCATAATTTACTCCCGGTAACTGTAATTACAGTTCATCCCGAAATCTTTGAAAAAAACCAGATTGATATTCCTGTCCAGGAGAACTTGGAACACGATGCGGGTCAATTGCTGGAGCAGATGACTTCTATTTCGGTTATCCGTAAAAGCGGTGCGTATGGTTTCGATCCAGTAATGCGCGGGTTTAAATACGACCAGTTGAATTTGGTGGTTGACGGTACGCAAACCGCTTCGGCAGCTTGCCCCAACCGTATGGATCCTGCATCGAGCCAAATCCCTATAAATATGATTTCGAAAGTTGAAATTATAAAAGGCCCCTACAGTTTGCGTTACGGGAGTGCTTTTGGTGGTACTATTAATTTTAAAAGCAGCTCCCCGCAGTTCAGTGAAAATACGAAACCAGCTGGGCGGCTTGGGACGAGCTATGAAAGTAACGGAAATATTTTCAGGACTGAAGGAGTGGCTGGCATGACAAGCGAAAAAACTGATGTAAAGTTTTTTGGCTCCTTATCACAAGGAAATGATTACAAAGATGGCGATGGAATAGAAATACCCGCCAATTTTAACCGCTTGAACTGGGGTGGAAAATTGGGTTTTAAGCTGAGCGACAAACAAAATCTGAGTGTGCTTGTTTCTAATAACCGTGCGAAAAATGTCGATTTCGCAGCCTTGCCAATGGATTTGCGCAAGGATAATACCTGGTTGGTAAATGCAAGTCATTCAGCATATTTCTATGAAAAAGTGCTTTCGTCATGGAATTCGACCCTCTATTTTACCAAAGTAAATCACTTGATGGATAATCTCGACAAAGTAATAAATCCGCGAACAGTGGATGCCTCAACCGATGCCGAAACTTCCAATTACGGCGGCAGGACTGAAATGCGTTTCGATTTTAATACAGGTTATTTGTTTTCAGGAATTGATTATCGCATGGAAGCGGCAGATGGAGAACGTTCGCGCAGTATGTTGATGGGGCCAATGGCAGGGAAAACCATGTATGACAATGTTTGGCAAGATGCACAAATCCAGCGGGGCGGTGCTTTTGCTGAATATCACTTCAATAAAACAGATTTTCATGCAGTTTTTTCAGGGCGGATTGATTACAACTCGGCAAAATCCAATAATCCTGATCCAAATTTTGTGGCTTTGAACCCGGAAATGAGCTCCGGTTTTTTTAATCCTTCATTGAGCGCCGGGGGTACAAAAATGCTGAACAATGCTTTTTCATTGGGGTTATGGCTTGGAACAGCTCAGCGTAGTCCCGGCATTGCGGAGCGTTTTATCAACTTTTTCCCCATAGGGTTGGATCCTTATGAAATGATTGGAAACCCGCAGTTGAAACCGGAAATCAACAACCAGGCAGATTTGATTTTTGAATTCAAAACAAAGTCAACAAACGTTAATTTGGATTTATTTTCTTCGTTTTTGAGGAACTACATTTCATCGGAAATCGACCCAAATGTAAAACCTAAAATGGCAACTTCTCCAGGTGTGCGACGATATATAAACATCGACAAAGCACTTATTACGGGTTTTGAAATGGAATGGAAGCAAGTAATCTCTGGATTCTTACATCACGATTTGACTCTGGTGTACACTTACGGAGAAGATAAAAAGCTGAATGAACCACTTCCCGAAATCCCACCGTTTGAAATTAAATACCGTTTGATTGGAAGTTTTGTCAATGGTAAAATATTGCCTGAAATTTTGTTCCGCCAGGCATTTTCGCAAAATCGGATTTCGATTTCTTATGGCGAAACCAAAACACCGGCTTTTAATGTGGTTGATGCAAAAGTTTCGTGGGTTGCAACCAAGGCAATAACTGCAACCGGTGGTATTTTGAATTTGTTCGATACTGCTTATTACGAGCATCTTTCGCGTTCGGTTCTTGGACCAGGAGCCCGCCCAATTTATTCACCCGGACGAAGTTTGTTTGTTACATTCACATTTAATTTTTTGTAATGCGCGGGAAATTCTTATTCTCAATTATTTGAAACTGAAAACGCGGATCAACCCATATAAAAAAAACCGTTCTTTCTGTGAATTAGAAGGAACGGTTTTTTTTAATGTTGTATTTCAACAATAATATTCTTGAGTTTATGAATATTGCTCAACCGGGCTTGTAGATTTAATTTTTTCTGTTGATTTAAATTTCAGTACAAGTGAAGGGACAAAGGAAAATGCAACCCCAAAAAGAAATACCAAGAAGAATTGAAGATTGACATTTAGTGACAATTGATTTAGCAAAATTGCAAAAGCTATGACAACGGCATTGGCGGCAACAATAATAAGTGTTACTTTAAAATGGCTTGTTACCAACTTTAAAAGTCGATGGTGAATATGGTTTTGGTCAGCTGAGAAAGGCGATTTGTTATTTAAAATTCTGATAGTCATTACACGCAATGTATCGATCAGCGGAACAATAATAATTGCAAATGAAACAGCCGGTGCTGCCGAAATGGCAAAAGGAACGGTTTTATCAATATTGAATTCATTAAATTTTACTGCGAGAGCTGAAATGACCAATCCAATAATTAAAGACCCGGTATCACCCATAAAAAGTTTGTTTCGATGCCCAAAAACATTATAAATGAAAAAACCGGCCAAACTGCCGACCAATGCAAATGAAAGTATTGCGAATTGTATGTGGCCAGCTATATAGAACCAACCGCCAAAAGAGCTGGCCGCTAAAATTGCCAATCCTGAAGCCAATCCGTCAATCCCATCTATTAAATTAAAGGCATTCATTATAACGACCATAGCAAAAATCGTTAAAACCAGGCTGGGTAAAAAACCAATATCACTAATGCCTAAAACTCCGTGGAGATAGGTGAAACGAACATCTCCAAGCGTAATGAGTAATATTGCAGCAAATATTTGTACAATTAATTTTTTTTGTGCCGAAATGTCCATCAAATCATCTTTCAACCCAATGAAAAACATGATAATCACCGAAGCTATAATGTATTTTAATGCATCGAAACTGATTCCATCGGTGGCAATGATGCTACTTAAAGTAAAGCCAATAAAAATAGCAACTCCACCCATGGGAGGAACAATTTTTGTGTGAACTTTCCTGTCATTGAAAGGCTCAAAAAGACGCTTGGCATGAGCAACCTTAACTATTGGCGGAACTGAAATCATAACCAGAATAAAACCGATTACAAATGCTCCGATTGTTAGTACTAAATTCATTTTGTTATTATGGGTGTATAACTCAATTTAATGATTACTTGCAAAATTACGCAACAAATATCAATAAAAAAAATTAATGCAATCAATATTTATTCATGTTCGATTTAATAAAATAGCAATTTTTTAATGGCACATAGCTGTTAATTTTTATTGACAAAACTTTAAATCTGAATTGAATTAGGAATTTTTTGTTGGTTTTTTTGAAATTATAATAACCAACTTTTTGTAACAGAAAAATTGAAACCTAAATTATTGCCTGTGACATTCCTTGCATCAGCGGCTGCTGATAGTCCTAATTCAACCGGAAATACACTGTCGGTTGCTGCCAGTGTTGTGTTTTATACAGAAATTTGTATTGGATTGTGGGCTTTGGAAAAGGAAAATGTGATCAGGAAAATTTTAAAGTTCAGATATTTATCTATGTATTTTGTTTTTGGGTATGTTCTCAGCCCAAAGAAAAAATTCAACAAGGCTAGCTGAAAATCTCATTGATAATATTATATTCCGTCACTCTGTGGCATATCAATAAGGTGCAGCACACCTAAATATTTGTAGAAACTATGCAAAATACAATCAAAAAGGTGCAGCGAACCGAAATATAAATGCAAGGTTATTTTGGCATATCCTAAAAATCCTTGCATTTAGAACTATAAGTTTAATCTTAACAGCTTAAAATCAGGGCCGCACAATCCGGATTTGGATTGCATTTTTTATTGGTTTTTCAGAAACTAAAACCAAATATCCACCTCCACCTGCACCGCTAAGTTTCCACCCCAGTGCATCATTTTTATAGGTTTCAATAATTTCAATAATATCGGGATTTACCATGTGTGGGAACATGGCAACCTGTGCGTCAAAACTTTCGCGGAATGCAGCTCCGAATCGTTGGATATCTTTTGTTTTAAGCGCATCCCAGCATTTAAATGCGGCATCGGCCAGATTTTTCGCATTAGGCTGATTGATATTTGTGTCAGCCAATACATTAAAATCGCCAATTCGCGGGCCAAGCGTTATAAACCATAAATTATTCTCAATAAATTCAAGGATTTCGGACTTTGTTTCAGGTTCGATAGAGTCGGGCCAGTAATTTTCTTTGCCATAATTCAATTTGTTAACACCAGGGAAAACAATCCCAATGGAATCCTGAGAACCTGAAATAACCTTTGTTCCCGGTGGATTTTCAAAACTAAAAAGTGTTTTTGAAAGGATTTCTTTATTGCCTTCAGGAATATCAGTTTGCCAAAGTTGGATGGCTTTTTTGCGGGTACTGCTCGACATTCCGCTTCGGTCGTTAAACTGGTAATCGGGGTGGACGCTGATTGTGATAACCGGGCCCGGATGAAATTTCGAAACATAGGGTTGATCGAGCCAGCCACCAGCTAAATCGAGGCGGAACGGTATATTGCAAACTGTGCGCAGTGAAGTTGTTGAACGTGCGGGCAAACCAATGTGCGGAATGCGTTTACTGACAAGTAGTTCAGCACCTATTTCATCGCAAAGTTTTATTTTGTCGGGTGTGAAACCATCTTCATTCACAAAAAAAATGTCGGGTTTCAATTCCGTTATTTCTTTACTGAAATCAAGCAATCCACTGCCTCTGTTTACCCAGGCATCTTTTACATGTTTAATGGCTTTTACCATGTAAAGCCTTTCCTTGTCGGTATTGATAGTTGGGCGGCCTTTTAACTGTTGGATGGTGCTGTCGGAACCAATTCCAACATATAAATCGCCGTGTTGGGCAGCCTCTTCAAAAAAGGCTATATGTCCGCTGTGCAGCATGTCATAACAGCCGGAAACAAAAACTTTTTTAGTCATAGTTGATTGGTAATTTTAGAATTAATTTTCTTTTTAATAATTGCGGCAATTTGCGCAGATTTTTAGCAGCCAATATTAAAAATGGAAATTTAAACCCATTATTTTTGAGTGCCCGCATATCTTCTACTGATTTTGTAATTAGATCATTAAAACTTCCTGTACTAACACCGCCCATGCGCATATTTGTTACTATTTCAGGTAGATAAGCAAGATTAATTTGATTGGCTTTCATAATTCTTATCATAAAATCATAATCACCGGCAATTTTGAAGGAGATATCAAACATACCATATTTTTCATATATTTCCTTTCGCAGAAAAAGAGTTGGGTGGGCTGGCATCCAGCCATACTTTATATTTTTATGGTTGAATGGTTTGCTTTTCCATGATCGTACAATTTGGTTTTGGTTTACCGCGCTTGTAAAAACCAAGTCGCCGTAAAAACCATGAATGTTGTTCTTGGAAAAAAGATCGGCAATTTTCTGAATTATGTCAGAAGATGAAAAAATATCATCGGAATGTAAAAACCCAATTACATCGCCGGTTGCCAGACTAATGCCTTTGTTAAGTGCATCATAAAGACCCTTATCAGGTTCCGAAATGTATTTTGAAACGGACGGTGCAGATTTTATTATTTCCTGGGTTTTATCACTGGAACCCCCATCAATAACAATATGTTCGATGTTTTTATACGATTGCATGGCAACAGATGCCAAACAATCTGTTATATTTTTTTCGCTATTATAAGTAGCGGTGATAATAGAGATTTTCATTTAGAAATATTCTTTGTAAACTTCATTATATAATTGTTTCGTTTGCTGGTAGCATTTGTCCCAGGAAAAACGTTCGGCGTTACTTAAGCCATCATCCAATAACTTTTTAACGGCTGAATTGTTGTTGGTAATTTCTTTAATCGCATCCGCAATTGCAAGTTCTGTCACCTCATTTAACAGGATTGCACCCTTTCCCGCTACTTCCGGAATGGCAGAAAAAATTGTTGTAATTACCGGACAACCTGCCTGTTGTGCCTCTATTATGGGTATGCCAAATCCTTCTGAAATGGAAGGATATAAAAGGCATAAAGCGTGATTGTATAGTACATTTATATTTTCAACAGAAGCATTGTTTAAACATTGCCAGCCGTTTTTGCCGAAAAAATCATTGAAGTGAGATTCCTCCTTTTTCGTTGTGAGCTCTCCACCAACCATGAGCAGTGGAACTTTGACAGTTTTACATGCCCGGGCCGCCAACGAAAAATTTTTATACGAATTGTTTCTCGAACCTACGTAAAGTGCAAATTCCCCGGAATAAAAATCAGTTAAGATTTTAAGTTGCGACACTGATTTTTCGCTTAGCGGATGAAACAAGGAACTAACTCCGTTGTAAATCACTTTTACATTGTCAGCATTGATGTTGGGATAAAATTGCAGTAATTTGTTTTTTGTATTTTCCGAAACACAAATAATCCGTTTGGAATTAGTAATGGCATTCTCCTTTTGCCAGTGATGTACAAATCTTGCCACTCCATTGCGGTGGGTTTCATAAGTAAAATCATGTACTGTAGTTATATTTGCTATTTTTCTGTTTTTAGCAACCCGATAGTAACTCGAATGAAAAATACCTTCCTCCATTGGGAGTTTTGGATTCAGAAATCTTTGTAATTGTATTGGAAAATTTGTTAAGCTATCCCTGAGTATTTTATCCGGTTTGATGACTAACTCATTTCTAAAAATATTATCATTGGGGTATTCTATAAAACCACATTTAAATTGTGGTTCATTTAAAATATGGTGAATAAGCTGTTGCCAATAAGCCGATATACCACCGGCATTTTGAAGTGAGAAGATAATATTGTCTAAAGTAATGGAGAGCATCAAAAATATTTTTATCCTTCAATCTACCTTTTATAAGCAAGTTTTAATAAATGTTTGCAAAAACAAGATTTCC